>VEQZ01000031.1 GCA_018882975.1 Rhodocyclaceae bacterium
CCCTTCTACCCGCGCAGCCCCTATGCGGTGGCCAAGCTCTATGCCTACTGGATCACGGTGAATTACCGCGAGGCCTATGGCCTGTACGCCTGCAACGGCATCCTGTTCAACCACGAGAGCCCGCGCCGTGGCGAGACGTTTGTGACCCGCAAGATCACCCGGGGCCTGGCGCACATCGCCCTCGGGCTGGAGCCCTGCCTGTACATGGGAAATATGGATTCGCTGCGCGACTGGGGCCACGCCAAGGACTACGTGCGCATGCAGTGGCTGATGCTGCAGCAAGACAAGCCTGAGGATTACGTGATCGCCACCGGGGTGCAGCACTCGGTGCGCGACTTTGTGCGCTGGTCCGCGCGGGAACTGGGCATCGAGCTCGAGTTTCGTGGCAAGGGTGTGGACGAGGTGGGGGTGGTGGCATCCGTCACCGGGAACCACACGCCTGCGGTGAAGGTGGGCGAGACCATCGTGCGGGTGGACCCGCGCTACTTTCGCCCGGCCGAGGTGGAGACCCTGCTGGGGGATCCGGCCAAGGCCAAGAAGCAGCTAGGCTGGGTGCCCGAGATCACCGCGCAGCAGATGTGTGCCGAGATGGTGGCTGCCGACCTGGACGAGGCTCGGCGCCTGAGCACCCTGCGCAACAGCGGCTTCCATGTCGCGGTGAGCCGGGAGCGGTGAGATAGCGCAAAGATGAGTTGGTGAGTAGGTGATGTTATGCTGTTCTCGTCATCGACTACCCTTCAGAGCACTCCATCATGACTCGACTGACGATCACGCTGGACGACGCGTTGCACCAGGCCCTGAAAGAAGCTGCGGCGCGGCAGGGAAGATCCATCGGCAAGATCATCGAGGAAAGCCTGCTGCTGCGCGGCATCAAGCCCATGGCATCGGCTCGCGATTTGGTAGCCAGGGCACGGCAGCAGTCGGCCCTGGATGAGGCCTTGGCCATGGAACTTGCGCTGGAAGAAACCCGTATGCAGCGCGCAAGCCAAGGCCATGCGCCCGGCGGCGCTGCGTCATGACACCGCCCCTATGGGTGGTGGACACCAACGTGCTGGTGGCTGCGCTACTGACGGCGCAAGCTGGCAGCCCCACCGCCCGCCCGCTGGATGCCATGCTGGACGGCAGTCTGATGTTCATGCTGTCGCCAGCGCTGCTGGCCGGGTACCGTGCGGTGCTGCTGCGGCCCAGACTGGTGCAGCGGCACGGCCTGACAGAAGCTGAGGTGGACGAACTGCTGGCCACCATCACCGCCAACGCGATCTGGCGCGAGCCACATGCCCCATCGTCATCCCCCGCCGCGCCCGATGCGGGCGACGCACACCTGTGGGCCCTGCTGGCCTGCGAACCCGCCGCGGCGTTGGTCACTGGCGATCAGTTGCTGCTGAACAACCCGTACCCTGGCCGGGTTCTGATACAGCCCCGGCAGTTGTGGGCCCTTTGAACGACTCCACGTGACTACCAACACCATCTACGTTGCCGGCCACCGCGGCATGGTGGGCAGCGCCATCGTGCGCCGCCTGCAGGCCTTGGGCCACGGCGCCATCCTCACGGCCACCCACGCCGAGCTGGATCTCACTGATCAGGCTGCAGTGCACGCCTGGTTCGCCGACCACCGGCCTGAGCAGGTGTACCTGGCGGCGGCCAAGGTGGGGGGCATCCACGCCAACAACACCTACCCGGCCGAGTTCATCTACGACAACCTGATGATCCAGGCCAACGTCATCCACGCGGCGCACAGCACCGGCGTGCAGAAGCTGCTGTTTCTCGGCTCAAGCTGCATCTACCCACGGCTGGCCCCGCAACCCATGGCCGAGGACGCCCTGCTGACGGGCACGTTGGAAGCCACCAACGAGCCGTATGCCATTGCAAAGATTGCCGGCATCAAGCTGTGCGAGAGCTACAACCGTCAGTATGGGCGCGACTACCGCAGCGTGATGCCCACCAACCTGTACGGCCCGGGTGACAACTTCCACCCCGACAACAGCCATGTGATCCCGGCGCTGCTGCGGCGCTTCCACGAGGCGGTGCGGGCCGACGCCGCCGAAGTACCGATCTGGGGTACGGGCATGCCGATGCGCGAATTCCTGCACGTCGACGACATGGCGGCGGCCAGCGTGCATGTGATGAACCTGGACGAGGCCACGTGGCGCGCCAACACGCAGCCCATGCTCAGCCACATCAACGTGGGCACCGGGGTGGACTGCAGCATCCGCGAACTGGCCGAGACCATCGCCCGTGTCACGGGCTTCCGCGGCCGACTGGCATGGGACAGCACCAAGCCGGACGGCACCCCGCGCAAGCTGATGGACGTGAGCCGCTTGGCCGCGCTGGGTTGGCGCGCGTCGATCGGCCTCGAGGACGGCCTGCACGACGCCTACCGCTGGTTCCTGCAGCATCAGGGCGATTTCCGCGGCTGAGACCCCGCCGCCTGCAGCACCACCTCGACTGGGCAGCGGAGGCCGAGGTGGTTGGCGCGGAACACAACGGGCGTGTGATCGGCGACGTGCCGGCGCGTCTGGTGGTCTTCTACGCCGGCGCCAAAGGCGTACCGCTCACGGTGCGCTAACGCCGTCTCAAGCGTGCGCGCGACCGGCGTGAAACGCCGTGTCGATGTCGTTGCAGATGTCCACCAGCGTGCGCCGCAGCCAGGCGATGCCGGGGTCGCCATCGCTGCGCGGGTGCCACAGCATGGTGATGGGGAACTCGGGCAGGTCAATCGGCGGCGGCAAGGTCCGCAACGGCAGCTCGCGGATGTAGGTGTCGGCGATGCGGCTGTTGACCGTGACCACCAGGTCGGTCTCGGCAATGATGTAGGGCACCACCAGAAAATGTGGCACCACCAGCGCGATGCGACGGCTCAGCCCCTTGTCGGCGAGGATGCTGTCGACCACGCCGGTCGAGCCTTGCCGGGTCGCCACGAACAGGTGCGACATCCCGACGAAACGCTCCAGATTCCATGATTGGTAGAGCACCGGGTGGTCGGCGCGCACCAGGCAGGTCATGGTTTCGGTGAACAGGTGACGCCGGTTGAGGCGCTTGGGCACGTCGGCAAAAAAACCGAAGGCAAGATCGACATCGCCCGAGTCGAGCGGCTCCTCCGGAGCGTTGAGCTGCAGCGACCGCACGCGGATGTCGATGCCGGGCGCCTGCTCCTGCAGCAGGTGCATCAGGCGCGGCAGGACCAGAAACTCCATGTAGTCGGTGGCCGCCACGACGAAGGTCCGGTGCGCGGTCTTGGGGTCGAACTCCGGTTGTGCGCTCAGCGCCGTCTCGATTTGCAGCAGCGCCTGCCGTACCGGGCCTTTCAGCGCCAACGCGCGGGCGGTCGGTTCCATGCCCTGCGGCGTACGCACCAGCACCGGGTCGTCGAGGGCATCGCGCAGGCGCGCCAGCGCATTGCTCATGGCGGGTTGCGACAGGTGAACCCGCGTCGCCGCCCGCGACACGCTGCATTCCTCGAGCAGGGCATCGAAGGACTTGAGCAGGTTCAGGTCGAAGGTTTTGATATTCATGGTGTGAATCTTATCATGCCAACAATCCATTTAACAAATGCAAAGGCGCGGCGTACCTTGTGTCCATCCACTACACAGCCACGAGGTCATTCACATGAAGACAGCCGCCAACCTCCTTCGCGCCACCGCTTTCGGTCTGCTCGCGACCCTTGCCACGGCTCCCGCAAGCGCCGCCGACAAGGTTCCGTCGGCGTTTTCCGGCAAGCTCATCTATGCCGTTCCCGCCCGCATGATCGCCGCCCCAACCCCGCCGGAGGCCGGTCCGGCAACCTACGATGTCTTTATCGACGGCCGCACCGGCTACGCATTTGTGCGCGCGCCGCAGGGTTGGACGTTTGTTCGCGATACCCGCAAGGACCTTACCGAGACCGGCCCGACCGCAACGAATTGACATTGTAGATGAACACCAGTCAGACATTCACCAAAAATTGACCATTTTTATCGTGATTGAAGTCGGTTAGGTGTCCCGGATTCCTCCGTGAAGTGCTGGTCGGCGGCCCCTGTGGCCGCCATTTTTTTGTCCACGCCGGCCGCTTGCCGCCGCAGTGCCCAAGCCACGTGCTCGCGTACCAGCGCATCGGCATGGTTGGCGCGGGCGAGCAGCGCGGCGCGGCTGGCGGGGGAGGGCGGCGCGTTGCCCAGCGCCACCGCGATGTTGCGCAGCCAGCGCGCATGGCCGATGCGGCGGATCGCCGAGCCGGCGGTGCGCTCGAGAAAAGTCGCTTCGTCCCAGCCGAATAGCTCGACCAGATTCGCGCTGTCGAGCCGGTGGCGCGCGGCAAAGTCGGGCTCGGCGCTGATGCGGGCGTAGCGGTTCCACGGGCAGGCCAACTGGCAGTCGTCGCAACCGTAGATGCGGTTGCCCATCAGCGGCCGCAGCGGTTCCGGGATCGGCCCGGCGTGCTCGATGGTGAGGTAGCTGATGCAGCGTCGCGCATCGAGGGTGTATGGCGCGACGATGGCCCGCGTCGGGCAGACGTCGATGCATGCCGTGCAACTGCCGCAGTGCGGTGACGCCGGCGCGTCCGCGGGCAGGTCGAGGGTGGTGATGATCTCGCCGAGAAAGAACCACGAGCCCTCGTCCCGGCTCAGCAGCAGGGTGTGCTTGCCGCGCCAGCCGATGCCGGCGCGGCTGGCGAACTCGACCTCGAGCACCGGCGCGCTGTCGCAGAACACGCGGCGGCCGAGCGGCCCGGCCACTGCCTCGATGCGGCGCGCCAGGCCCTCGAGGCGCGCGCGCACCAGCTTGTGGTAGTCGCGACCAAGGGCATAGCGCGCCACGTAGGCGCGCGCCGGGTCCGCCAGTGTCGCCCAGGCTGCGCGCTGGCTGGCCGCGGCACGCGCGTCGCCGGGGCCGGGCGCGGCCATCTCGCCGGCCGGTGCCACGCCATGATCCGCAGCGGCGTCGTCGGCTTGCGCTGGCCCGCCGCCGATCGCCGCTGACTCGGCGGCCGGCAGGTAGGGCATGCGCACGCTGATCACGCTCAGCGCGCCGGGAACCAGCCGGCGCGGGTCGGCGCGCAGATCGACGTGTCGCGCCAGGTAGTCCATCTCGCCATGGTGCCCGGCGGCCAGCCAGTCGCGCAGGCGCTGTGGCGCGTCGCCGAGGTCGAGGGTGGCAAAACCGGCCGCGCTGAAGCCGGCCTCGACTGCCCATGCGCGGATCCGCGCTTTCAGGCCATCGGCGCCGTCGGCATCGGGTTCGGTGGCGGCCTCGGCGGCGTCGCGGCGAGCCTCAGCGGCAGCGGCAGCGCGCGTGGCGCGGAGTGACCGGGCCATCACCGGACATCAGACAAACAGGCGCGGCGCGGGGTTGCGGCCGGCTGTGGCGAGGGCCGCCTCAGCGGATGCCATGGAATTTCTCGACCAGCAAGACGAAGTCATGCGGACGCCATCCGGTTGGCAGGCTCTTGTAGAGGTCACGGGCCTGCTCGGTGGTCATCGGGCGTTTGGGCCGGGCGAGGATCGCCTGCAGACTGTCGATGCAGTCGTCAAAGCGCGGGTCGCCCGTGCTTGCCTGATACTCGACGAGCGTATCCAATACCATCTGCATGACATCGTTCTGCACCTCAACCCTCCTTTCGCGTCTCTCGCAAGCTTGTGACCGCGGGCGACCAGACCAGCGTCCCTGCCGCTGTAGCGCTTCCGGCCCTTGCCGGGCGCTGCGCCACGCTCCGCGCCGGCGCGCGCGGGCCTGCCGCCGGTACCGCGCTGGTTTTGCCGCGAGCCTCGAAGCGCAGCCGGCGCACAAGGCCCAGCCAAGCCGCGTTTCGAGCGCAGCCACTGGCACCCCGACGCCCATTCTGGACCAAATCTGATGGCCCGCGCATGCCGACCCTAGTCGACTTCCAGTTGCCCGACCCCGCGGCCACCGATCGGCTCGCGGCCCTGTTGGCCACCTCCATTGAGCCTGGCTTGTGCATCTGGCTCTCCGGCGAACTCGGCAGCGGCAAGACCCACTTGGCGCGCGGTCTGCTGCGCGCGCTGGGCTGGCAGGGGGCGGTGCGCAGCCCCACCTACACCCTGCTCGAGACCTACGCCGTGGCGGGCCCCGCTCCCGGCCCCGGCCCCGAACCCGGCAAGGCCTCAGCGGATTTCACGCGGGATCCCGGGGGCCTCGCCAAAAAACCTGAGGCGGAATCTGGGTTGATGCTGTATCATTTTGATTTGTATCGCATGGCATCGCCGGAGGAGTGGGTCGATGCCGGTTTCGACGACCTGCCCGGTGCGGCAGTCCGGCTGGTCGAGTGGCCCGCGCGTGGTGGCAGTCTGGTGCCGACGGCGGACCTGCACCTCGAATTCGCAGTCTCGGGGCGCGGTCGCCGCCTGCGGCTCACTGCCCTCACCCGCCTCGGGGAGGAGACATGGTACGAGCTCGAATCTGCGCTGTTTCGCCAGCCCGCCGGCTCGGCCTTGGACTGGTCGTTGGTGCGCTGACCCTCGCATCGCTGCTGCTGCCGGAGCCTGTCGATGCCGCCTCGCAGGTGCGGGCGGTGCGTTTCTGGCCGGGCCCGGAAAGCACCCGGCTGACGCTGGAGACCGCCACCGCCGCTGAGTTCCGCACGCTCACCCTGAGCGACCCGCTGCGCGTCGTCGTCGACCTGCCTGGCTTCGTCACCGGCGGCGGGCTCGACCAGCTTGCTTCGCGCATTCCCGCCGACAACCCGTTGGTCGTGCGCGCCCGCGCCGCGCAGTTCAAACCGGACATCGTGCGCATCGTGCTCGAGCTCCGGCAGCCGGTCAGCGTCAAGGCGTTTGCTGTACCCCCGGCCGGAGACTACGGGCACCGCGTGGTGGTCGACCTGCTGCCGGGCGCGGGCGCCGCCGCCAACCCGGGCGACGCTGCAACCACGCCCGCTGAGCCGCTGACCGCTCCGCCGAGCGCGAATCCGCCGCTTGCCGAGGCGCAGCCCGGCAACCGCACTTCCACGCCAGCGCGCGGCGACCCCCGCTCCGATTCGCTCAAGCCCGAGCCCAACCGGCCCGAGCCCAACCGGTCCGAGCCCGGCCGCCTGGTCGCCGACACGCGCTTTGACCGTCTGGTGACCATCGCCATCGACGCCGGCCACGGCGGCGAGGACCCGGGTGCGCGCGGGCCTTCGGGTCTGGTCGAGAAGGAGGTGACGCTGGCCGTCGCGCGGCGCCTCAAGGCCCTGATGGATGCCGAGCCGGGGCTGCGTGGCGTGCTGGTGCGCGACGACGACTACTTCATCCCCTTGCAGGGCCGCACCGCCAAGGCGCGCGCGCTGCGCGCCGACCTGTTCGTGTCGATTCACGCCGACGCCTTCATCCGCCCGGATGCGGCCGGTTCGTCGGTGTTCGTGCTGTCGGAGAATGGCGCCTCCTCGGCGGCGGCGCGCTGGCTGGCAAAACGCGAGAACGACGCCGACCTGATCGGCGGCGTGCGCGCCGAGACGCGCGGTGTCATCCTCGAACGCACCCTCTACGACCTGCAGCAAGACCGCTCGCGCAACGACAGCGTCAAGCTGGCGGGGCATGTGCTGGGCGAGCTCTCGCAACTCAACCGCCTGCACCGCGACGGCATCGAGTTCGCCGGCTTTGCCGTGCTCAAGTCGCACGACATCCCTTCGATCCTGGTCGAGACCGCCTTCATCACCAACCCGGCCGAGGAGCGCAAGCTCGCCGACCCGGCGCACCAGGACCAGCTGGCGCGGGCCATTCTGGCCGGCATCAAGCGCTTCCTCGCCGACAACCCGACCTTGGCACGGCCGAGCAAGCTGACGCAGCGCGACGCGCCCGCGCCGGGCGGGTCCCGCGTCCGCCAGGGCAAGGTCCTGCTGGCCGCCCGCCAGTCGGGCGGACGCCCGCTCTGAGCCCGCCGCCGGGCGATGGCGCCGTGACCGCCGGTTCGGCGGCATGCCCGCTCTGCCAGGAGGCAGGCGGCGAGCTGGTCTGGCAGGGCGCCGACCACCGCGTCATCCTCGCCGACGAGCCGCGTCATCCCGGTTTCTGCCGCGTGATCTGGGGCGCGCATGTGCGCGAGATGAGCGACCTCGCGCCGGCCGACGCCGCGCGCCTGTTCGCCACCGTGCTGCGGGTGGAAGGTGTCCTGCGCGAACAACTCGCGCCCGACAAGGTCAACCTCGCCAGCCTTGGCAATGTGGTGCCGCACCTGCATTGGCACGTGATTCCGCGCTGGACCGACGACAGCCATTTCCCCGACCCGGTGTGGGCGGTGGCGCGACGCGAGGTGCCACCGCGGGCCATCGACCGCACGGTGCTCCTCGCCGCTTTGCGCCGGGCGCTGGGCGGCGCGCGCGGCGGCGAAGGCGCCGCACCGATATAATAGAGGGTTGGTCCGGATCAGGATGTGGTCGGCCACAGGCCGACCGGGGGCAGCGACCACGGTCGTCCGCCCACCTTCCTCGGCCGACCCGCAACAATGGGAGACAGCATGCCGATCTATGAATACCGCTGCGCCGCCTGCGGCGAGCGCCACGATGCCCTGCAGAAGGTCAGCGACGCACCGCTCACCGATTGCCCGCATTGCGGTGCCGCCGCATTGTCCAAAGTGCTGACCGCCGCCGGCTTCCAGCTCAAGGGCAGCGGCTGGTACGCCACCGACTTCAAGGGTGGCAACCCCGCCGCCAAGTCCGACCCGGCCGCCGACAAGCCCGCCGAGGCCCCTGCCCAGGCCGCCGAGGCCTGCAGCGGGGGCGCCGCACCCTGCGCTGCCGCCGCTTGCGCGGCCAACGCGCCCCCCGCCGCGGGCGCCGCCTGATGAAGCGCTATCTGCTCGCTGGTCTGCTGATCTGGGTCCCGGTCGGCATCACCGCGTGGGTCATCAACACGCTGGTGGTGACCATGGACCGCACGCTGGTCCTGCTGCCGCCGCAGTGGCAGCCGGTCAACCTGTTCGGTGTGCACATCCCCGGTCTCGGCGTCATTCTCACCATCCTTGTGGTGCTTGGCACCGGCGCCTTGGCCGCCAACCTGATCGGCCAGAAGGTGTTGCGCTGGGCGGAGCTCGCGCTGGCGCGCACCCCAGTGGTCAAGGGCATCTATTCCAGCGTCAAGCAGGTGTCCGACACCCTGTTGGCGCCGGGCGGGCAGGCCTTCCGCAAGCCCCTGCTGGTCCGCTTTCCGCATCATGATGCTTGGACCATCGCTTTCCTCACCGGTCAGCCGGGCCCTGGTGTTGCCGAGCATCTGGATGGCGAGCACCTCAGCGTTTACGTGCCGACCACGCCCAACCCCACGTCCGGCTATTTCATCATCGTGCCGCGGCGCGATACGGTGGAACTCGGCATGAGCGTCGATGAGGCGCTCAAGTACATCATTTCCATGGGCGTCGTCGCGCCCGCACCCCACGCCGCCGCCTCTGGCGATCGCGCGCCCCGCAACCCGTCGTAAAGCTCCCCTTCCATGCGCACCGATTACTGCGGGCGGATCCACGCCGCCCACCTCGACCAGACCGTGACCCTGTTCGGCTGGGCCCACCGCCGCCGCGACCACGGCGGGGTCATCTTCATCGACCTGCGCGACCGCGAGGGCCTGGTGCAGGTGGTGTGCGACCCCGACCGCGCCGCCACCTTCGCCACCGCCGAGAGCGTGCGCAATGAGTTCTGCTTGCGCGTCACCGGCAAGGTTCGGCGCCGCCCGGCCGGCACCGAGAACGCCAACCTCGTCTCCGGTGAGATCGAGGTGCTGGCGCACGAACTCGAGGTGCTCAACCCCTCGGCCACGCCGCCGTTCCAGATCGACGACGACAATTTGAGCGAGACGGTGCGTCTGACGCATCGCGTGATCGACCTGCGCCGCCCCTACATGCAGCGCATCATGCAGTTGCGCTACAAGACTGCCCGCGCCTTCCGCCGCTTCCTCGACGACGCCGGCTTCATCGACGTCGAGACGCCGATGCTGACCAAATCCACGCCCGAGGGCGCGCGCGACTATCTGGTGCCGAGCCGCGTGCACGACGGCATGTTCTTTGCGCTGCCGCAGTCGCCGCAGCTGTTCAAACAGATGCTGATGGTCGCCGGCTACGACCGCTACTACCAGCTCACCAAGTGTTTCCGCGACGAGGACCTGCGCGCCGACCGTCAGCCCGAATTCACCCAGGTCGATATCGAGACCAGCTTCCTGACCGAGCACGAGATCGTCCAGGTCATGGAGGACCTGTTCCGCTACGTCTTCAAGGACGCTGCGGGCATCGAGCTGCCCGACCCCTTCCCGAAGATGAGCTACGCCGAGGCGATGTCGCGCTTCGGCTCGGACAAGCCCGACCTGCGCGTCACCCTGGAGCTCACCGAGATCACCGACGCGGTCAAGGGCGTGGCATTCAAGGTGTTCAGCGGTCCGGCGAATGACCCCAAGGGCCGGGTGGCGGCCATCCGCGTGCCGGGTGGCGCGGCGCTGAGCCGCGGCGAGATCGACGGCTACACCGAGTTCGTCAAGATCTACGGTGCCAAGGGCCTCGCCTACATCAAGGTCAACGACGTCACGCAGCTCAACGAGAGCGGCCTGCAGTCGCCCATTGTCAAGAACCTGGATGCCGCCTCGCTGGCCGAGATCATGCGCCGCACCGGTGCGCAGAATGGCGACCTGATCTTTTTCGGCGCCGATTCGGCCAAGGTGGTCAACGACGCGCTCGGCGCGCTGCGTACCAAGGTCGGCCACGAGAAGGGCCATCTGGATGGCCGCGCCTGGGCACCGTGCTGGATCGTCGATTTCCCGATGTTCGAGTTTGATGAGGACGAGAAGCGCTGGAACGCCTGCCACCACCCCTTCACCAGCCCGAAGGACGAGCACATCGCGCTGCTGCAGACCGATCCGGGCAAGTGTTTGGCGAAGGCCTACGACCTCGCCGTCAACGGCTACGAAGTCGGCGGCGGCTCGGTGCGGATCCACCGTGCCGATGTGCAGGCCACCGTGTTCGAGGCGCTCGCCATCGGCCCCGAGGAGCAGCAGATTAAGTTCGGCTTTTTGCTCGATGCGCTCAAGTACGGCGCGCCGCCGCACGGCGGGCTGGCCTTTGGCCTCGACCGCATCGTCATGCTGCTGGCTGGCACCGACTCGATTCGTGATGTGATTGCGTTCCCCAAGACGCAGCGCGCGCAGTGCCTGCTGACCCAAGCGCCAAGCCCGGTCGACGAGCGCCAGTTGCGCGAATTGCACATCAAGCTGCGTAACCCGCCGGTGGTGGCCGCAAGCTAGCACCGACGGGGCAGGGGACCGGCCGGTAGGACCCTTTTCGCAGCGACCTGGTGAGCGTAGCGAACGGAGCAAGGAAAGCGGTCCGCAGGTCGGGCCCGGGATAGCAGGGGACATCGCTTGCCGTCACAGCCGCGCTACAAGATCCCGATCTCGGTGCTCGTGGTCATCCACGACGCCGACCTGCGCGTGCTGCTGCTCGAGCGCGCCGACCGGCCCGGCTTCTGGCAGTCGGTCACCGGTAGCCTGGATGCGCCCGACGAGGACCTGCGTGCGGCGGCGCTGCGCGAGGTGCGTGAGGAGACCGGCATCTGCGCCGAACCCGCGAGCCTGCGCGACTGGCATCAAAGCACCGTGTTCGAGATCTACGGCCACTGGCAGGCGCGCTACGGCCCCGGTGTGACGCACAACACCGAGCATGTCTTTAGCGTAAGCGTGCCGGCGGGAATCACGCCGAGACTGGCCGATCGGGAACATCTGGCCTACGCGTGGCTCCCATGGCCTGAAGCCGCGCAAAAATGTTTCTCGCCGAGCAACGCCGAGGCTATTCTTCGCCTCCCGGATGTTGTGCAGCGGGTGCCGTGACGGCCCGCGTGAACCGAGCCCGCCGAGGCGCCACACCATGACCGCAGTCGCCACCCCGATCCGCTTCGACACCGCCCGCGCCGGCAGCGACGCCGAGTGCGAAGCGCGCATCGTTGCCGCCCGCAAGCGGCTGGGCGACCGCGCCGTGATCCTCGGCCACCACTACCAGCGCGCCGAGGTCTACAAGCACGCCGAACTCACCGGCGACTCGCTCAAGCTGTCGCGCCTCGCCGCGCAGACCGAGGCCGAGTTCATCGTCTTCTGCGGCGTGCACTTCATGGCCGAGGTCGCCGACATCCTGTCCAAGCCGCACCAGAAGGCCATCCTGCCGGACCTCTCGGCTGGCTGCTCGATGGCCGACATGGCCAACCTGCGCGCAGTGGAGCGCGCTTGGCGCGAACTCGCCGAGGTGCTCGACCCGGACGAGGTCATCACGCCGGTCACCTACATCAACTCGGCAGCCGACCTCAAGGCCTTCTGCGGCGAGCACGGCGGTATCGTCTGCACCAGCAGCAACGCCACGCGGATCCTCGAATGGGCGTTTGGCCGGCGCGAGAAGGTGCTGTTCTTCCCCGACCAGCACCTCGGCCGCTGGACCGCGCACCAGATGGGCGTGCCGCTCGATCAGTGCGTCGTCTGGGACTTTGACGAGCCGATGGGCGGTCTTACGCCAGAGCAGATCCGCAAGGCCCGCGTCCTGCTGTGGAAGGGTCACTGCTCGGTGCATCAGATGTTCCAGGGCAGCCACATCGCGCAGTTCCGGGCGAAGCACCCGGGTGGCACGGTGATCTCGCACCCGGAGTGCAGCTTCGAGGTCTGCGCCGCATCGGATTTGGTTGGTTCCACCGAATTCATCCTCAACACCGTCCACGCTGCGGAGGCCGGGTCGCATTGGCTGGTCGGCACCGAGTTGAATCTGGTCAATCGCCTCGCCGAAGAGATGAAGCCGCGCGGGGTCACGGTGCAGTTCATGTCGCCGATGGTCTGCATGTGCTCGACCATGGCGCGCATCGACCCGCAGCATCTGGCGTGGTGCCTCGAGCAACTGGCCGATGGCCATATCGTCAACCCGATCACGGTCCCCGAGGCCGAGGCCAAGCTGGCACGGCTCGCGCTCGACCGCATGCTCGCGGTGTCCTGAGGTGCGCGGACGGGCGGCGGTCTTTAAGACGGCGCTCGTTCTAGTGGTCGCGGGGTGCGGTTCCCTGCCGGTATTCTCGGCGGATGCCCCCGCGGCTGCCCCCGGCGCCACCAGTTCGAGAAGCGCAGGCCCCCAAGTCGGCCAACAGCCCGCTACGCGCCTGCCGGCCGAAGCCAGTGTGCAGCGCGAGGCCAACATGCTCTACGTCAACGCAGTGGTCACCGCGCCCGCGCCAGCAGAGGCCTGCTTCGCCGTACTCACCGATTACGAGAAGCTGCCCGGCTTCGTCCCTGGCATGCGCTCAAGCCGCATCGTCAGTCAGCCCGGCGAGATGCTCAGGGTCGAGCAGGTCGGAGTGAGTGGTCTGGGGGTCTTCGGCATCACCGTGCGCACCGTTCTCGGCCTCACGCTCACCCCACCGCGGCCGGACCTCGAGGGCCGCATCGACTTCGGTTCCTACGGCGGCAATCTGCGGCAGATGTATGGCGCGTGGGTGGTGCGCGACGAGAAGGCCGGCTGCCGCATCGACTACCGCGCCACCATCGAGCCGGACTTTCCGGTGCCGGCCTTGATCGGGCCCTTCCTGATGCGCCGCCAGATCACCGGCCAACTCGACGCCATCGCCCGCGAGATCGAGCGCCGCCAGGCGCTGCCAGCCGAGACCGCGCCGCCGGCGATACCGCCGTAGGGATTTGCCCCGCGCGAGTTTGCCCTTTCTTATCAGTTTTACTTATAATGCAACACTGATAGAAAAGGTATAAGTCGCCAGCGTGCTCCACCTGACCCTTCGCCAGCTCAAGGTTTTCGAGGCCGTGGCCCGCCATGCCTCGTTCTCGCGCGCCGCCGAGGAGCTGCACCTGAGCCAGCCCGCTGTCTCGATGCAGGTCAAGCAACTCGAGGAGAACGTCGGCATGCCGCTGCTCGAGCAACAGGGCAAGCGCACCGTGCTGACCGAGGCCGGACGCGAGATCTACGACCTCAGCCGGCGCGTCGCCAATCAGATCGACCAGACCGAGGAGAATCTGGCGCAACTGCGGGGCGACACCGGTGGGCGCCTGCGTCTGGCGGTGGTCGGCACCGCCAACTATTTCGTGCCGCAAATGGTCACGGCGTTTCGCCAGGCCAACCCGGACGTCACCGTGAGTCTGACGGTGAACAACCGCGCCTCGGTGGTCAACACGCTGACCTTCAACGAACGCGACCTCGCCATCATGGGCGACATGCCGACCAGCGCGGACCTTGAAGGCACGCCCTTCATGGAGAACCATCTGGTGGTGATCGCGCCGCCACACCACGGCTTGGCCGGGCGTGGCCGGGTGCCGATGGAGCGCCTCAAGCAGGAGGTCTTTCTCATCCGTGAGCCCGGTTCCAGCAGCCGCGCTGCCATGGAGGACATTTTTGCCAACCACGGCATGAGCTTCGCCACCGGCATGGAGATGAGTTCCAACGAGTCGATCAAGCAGGCGGTGCAGGCCGGCCTCGGGCTGGGCATCCTGTCGCTGCACACGGTGGCGCTGGAACTCGAAACCGGGCGCCTCGCCGTGCTGCCGGTGGAGGGCTTCCCGGTGGTGCGGCAGTGGCACATCGCCCATCGCACCGGCAAGCGACTGCCGGCGGTGGCCGAGAAATTCCGCCAGTTCGTGCTGCAGCAAGCCGCCGAACTGGTGCCGCTGCCGCGCGCCCGTGACATGCTGGGTTCCCTCGCCGACTAGACGCCCGCCCTGCGTCGCGGGTGATCGACCCACGGCAGGGCGCTTGGCGTCAGGCCTTTTGCTCCGCCGATGACTCAGGAACTGCCGCCTTGGCACGACGACCTGCAGCGCTACCGCGCCCTGTGCGCGGCGCTGGCAGCCCGACGCACCCCGCGTCCACCACCCGGTCTTCGCCCTGACGGCTGTCTGCTCGACGGCCGCCCGCTGCTCAACCCGGTGCACGCGCTCGCGACCTTCGACTGGCCGGTGCAGCGCATCGGCCCGCGCTATCGGGGTCGCCAGGCCGATGGCCTGCCGGTGCGGCTGGCCTTGTTCCGCAATGCCATCGGCGGCGTTGACCACATTGTTCTCGGCGCGCAGGGCGAGGCGCTGGTCGCCACGCTGGCGCGGCGGCGGGTGAGTGGACGGCGGCTGGTCGCCGATCTGGCGCGGCAACTGTCGGCGCTGCCCGCGTCGGCGGACCCGGCCGATGCCCTGACGGCGAGTGCGGACCCCATGGGCTTGCAGCGCGGCCTCGCCTTGCTGCTCGAACAGTTCCGCGCGCGCGGTCTGGTGCTGGGCAGCGTGGTGACGGCGGTCTGAGCGCCGCGGCGGTGCAGCGTCCGGCACCCGTGCGTGTGGGACAATCGCGCCCCATGACTGCTGCCGCTGTTGCCGACGCGCCCATTTCTGCCGATCCGCCCGGCGCCCCGGTTGCGCCCTGTGCGCCGGCCGCGCGCATAGCACCCGTCGCGAATGTCGCTGCCTACCATTTCGCGCGCATCGACGACCCCCAGGCGCTGCGCGCGCCGTTGCGTGAGTGGTGCGCCGCCGCCGGCCTCAAAGGAACAGTGTTACTGGCGACGGAGGGCATCAACGCCTTCCTCGCCGGCCCGCAGGCGGGCATCGAGGAGGTGCTGGCGCGGTTGCGCGCCTTGCCTGGCTTCTGTGAGCTCGAGGCTAAATGGAGCGGGTCGGAGACCGTGCCGTTCCGCCGCCTGTGGGTACGCGTCAAGCCGGAGATCGTCACGCTGCGGCGGCCCGGTTTCGACCGCGCCGCCACCCCGGCGCCTCGTGTGAGCGCGCAGACCCTGCGCCGCTGGCTGGACCGGGGTTGCGACGATGACGGCCGCCCGGTGACCCTGCTCGACACGCGCAACGCCTGGGAGGTGGCGGTCGGCAGCTTCGACGGTGCGCTCGACCCGGGCATCGCCCGCTTCAGCCAGTTCGCCGGCCGCCTCGAGGACTACGCCCACCTGCGTGACGAGACCGTAGTTACCTTCTGCACCGGCGGCATCCGCTGCGAGAAGGCCGCGCCGCTGATGGTTGAGCAGGGCTTCGCCCGCGTCTACCAGCTCGAGGGTGGCATCCTGCGCTGGTTCGAGGCCTGCGGCGGCGCGCACTGGCGCGGCGACTGCGCGGTGTTCGACGACCGCAAGGCCTTGCGGCCCGACCTCACGCCCATCCCCACCACACCGGCGCCGCGCGCCGAGGAGTCCTCATGTCCGTCCTGATTTGCGGTTCGCTTGCCTACGACACCATCATGGTGTTCCCCGACCGCTTCCGCGAGCACATCCTCCCGGACAAGCTGCACATGCTCAACGTCGCCTTTCTGGTGCCGGAGATGCGTCGCGAGTTCGGCGGCACCGCCGGCAACATCGCCTACAACCTGCACGGGCTGGGCGGCGATGCGCGCATCATGGCCACCGTCGGCGACGACTTTGGCCCCTACCGCGAGCGCCTGCAAGGCCTCGGCCTGCGCACCGACCACGTGCGCCATGTGGCCGGCACCTACACCGCGCAGGCCTTCATCACCACCGACCTCGACGACAACCAGATCACCGCCTTCCACCCCGGGGCGATGAACTTCTCGCACCAGAACACGGTGCTGGACGCGCGCGACGTGCGTCTGGCGGTAATCGCCCCGGACGGCCGTGACGGCATGTTCCGCCACGCGCGCGAACTCGCCGAGGCTGGCATCCCGTTCGTGTTTGACCCGGGCCAGGGCCTGCCGATGTTCAATGGCGATGAACTGATGCAGTTCATCCATGACGCGCAATACCTCGCGGTCAACGACTACGAGGCGCAACTCCTGCAGCAGAAGACCGGTCAGAGTTTGGAGAGTCTGGCGCGCGAAGTGCGTGCTCTGGTGGTGACGCTGGGCGGCAAGGGGTCGCAGATCCACACCGGCGACGGTGTGGTCGAGATCCCGCCGGTGGCGCCGCGTGCGGTGGTCGATCCCACAGGTTGCGGGGACGCCTACCGTGCCGGTCTGCTGCACGGCATCACCGAGGGCATGGACTGGGAGACCACCGGCCGTCTGGCGTCGTTGCTCGGGTCGCTGAAGATCGCCGAGCGCGGTGCACAGAATCACCCGGTGGTGCGTTCAGACATCGAGGACGCCTTCCGCGAAGCCTTTGGTCGCAGCCTGACCTGAGCCATCGCCGGGGGTGGCGGTCCTTACCGGCATTCACACCCGACAGGAGACGACCATGCGCATCACCCCGTACACCCACGCTGCCCGAGTCACCGCGCTGCTTGCCGCCAGCACCATGCTGCTGGCCGGCTGCCAGACCATGGGCAGCAGCATGGGCGGCTCGAGCTACTCGACGCGCCAGGTGCGCACCGAGCAGACGGTGCGGCTGGGCACCGTGGAGAGCGTCCGCGAGGTGCAGATCCAGTCCGACGACGCTGCCGTGGGTACCGTGGCCGGTGCGGTCATCGGCGGCGCGGCGGGCAGCGCTGTGGGCGGCGGGCGCGGCTCGCTGATCACCGGCGTGATTGGCGCGGTGGCCGGTGGCGTGGCCGGCAACCTGGCCGAGAAGAACCTGCGCGGCACCCGCGGCCTCGAGATCACGGTGCGCTTGCGCAACGGCGACCTCATCGCCATCACCCAGGCGTATGAGCCCGGCGACGACTTCCGCGCCGGCGACCCGGTGCGCATCCTCTCCGGCGGCGGCGTCACACGCGTCACGCGTTGAGTGGCCAGCGGGATGATCACCGCTGCGGCGGGGTGGGCGCGGCGACCGTCCAGCCCAGCCGTTTACGCCAGTGTCGGTGTAATATGACGGTCATGCTGGCGGCATAGTGTGAGCGCTCGTCGCAAGCTTCGGGGAGCCTCCATGCTGAACCTCCGGCAGAGCACCGACACCGGTGCCACGCCAGTCCTGACCGTCGACTTTGCCCGCAACGTGTCCGAAGTGCGCGAGGCGCAACGCTTGCGCTACCGGGTGTTCGGCGAGGAGATGGGCGCGCGCCTGGAGTGCAGCGAGCCCGGGGTCGACAGCGACCGCTTTGACGAACACTGCGTGCACCTGCTGGTGCGTGACGACGCCACCGGCGAGGTGGTCGGCACTTACCGCCTGATCACGCCCGACGTCGCCAAGAAACTCGGCGGCTACTACTCCGAATCCGAGTTCGACATCTCGCGCCTGGATCACCTGCGCGGCCGTCTGCTCGAAGTCGGCCGTTCCTGCGTCCACCCCGATTACCGCAACGGCGGCACCATCGCCATGCTCTGGGCGGCGCTGACGCGCTTTGCGCTGACCAATGGCTACGAGTACGCCATGGGCTGCGCCAGCATCAGCATGGCCGACGGCGGCCACGTGGCGGCGAGCGTGTACCGCACCCTGCGTGAAAAGCACCTGGCGCCGCTTGAGTACCGCGTGTTCCCGCGCTGCGGCCTGCCCATGGACCACCTCGACTGGAACCTCACCACCGAGATCCCGCCGTTGATCAAGGGCTACATTCGCATCGGTGCGCAGATCTGTGGCGAGCCGGCGTGGGACCCCGACTTCAACACCGCGGATGTCTTTGTGCTGATGTCCTTCTCGCGCATGTCCGAACGCTATCTGAGGCGCTTCCTCGCCAATGCCTGACCCACGGTCGCCATACCCCTTGCGGGTATGGCGCTACCTGTCCGTTGTCGCATTCCTCGCCGCCGGCGCCGCGATCGCACTGGTGGCCTTCGGTCGTTTCTCGATCGCGCGACGCGCGCGCGTCGCCCGTCACTGGAGCCGGCGCGTGACGAGGTCGCTCGGCGTCCATTTGCGCGTCAGCGGACAGACCGCGCTGCCCGATCGGCCGGTCTTGTTCGTCGCCAACCACATCTCCTGGCTCGACATCCCGGTGGTGCTGTCGGCGCATCCGGTGCGTTTTGTCTCCAAGGACGATGTGCTGCATTGGCCGGTGGTGGGATGGCTGGCGCACCGCACCGGCACGCTGTTCCTCAACCGTGGCAGTGGCCGCGCCGCTCACCGCATGGCTGCGACGCTGGCCGAGGCCCTGCAGGAAGGTCAGCGGGTGGTGATCTTCCCCGAGGGCACCACTACCGACGGCACCCGCGTGCTGCCGTTCAAGCCGATGCTGCTGCAGGCGGCGATCGATGCCGAAGCCTGTGTGGTGCCGCTCAGTCTGCACTATGCCGACCATGCCGGCCGGCCGACCACCGCTGCGGCCTTCATCGGCGAGATGAGTTTTGTCGATACCTTGCGCAACATCGTCGCCGCGCGGCGTCTCCACGTCGAGGTGGTGCTGCATCCGCCGATCGACAGCGCCGGCCTCGATCGCAACCAGCTCGCGGCCATGACCGAGGCGGCCATTGCCAGCGCGGTGGCGGCGCGGCACGCAGGCGCGCCGCAATGACGCGCCGACCGCCAACGCGTGCGCCGGCCGGGACGCGCGTCACCCCGGCTTGAGCGACCGCTCCGCCTCGCCACGAACCTGAAACACCGCGCCATCCTCCAGCCGCAGCGCGGTGAGCCAGCCGCCCCACAGGCAGCCGGTGTCGAGCGCGGCGAGGCCCGGTCGCAGCAGCAGGCCGAGCGCCGACCAGTGGCCGCAGACCACGGTCACCCCGTCGCCGTGCTGGTGGGGCAGGTCGAACCACGGCTCGGTGCCGGCTGGACGCCGGTCCACCAAGCCCTTGTGCGTGAGGTCGAGGCGGCCGTCGGGGTGGCAGACGCGCATTCGCGTGAACACGTTGACGATGAAGCGGATGCGGTCGCGGCCACGCAGGCCGGCGTCCCAGCGTTCCGGTTGGTTGCCGTAGAGCGAGCCGGCCAGCGCATCGAAACCATCGCGCAGCGCGCGCTGCGCCTCGTCGGCCAGCGTTTGCGCCTGCGCCAAGGTCCACTCCGGCAGCAGACCGGCGTGCACCATCAGGTAGCGCCCCTCCTGGTGCATGAGCGGCTGCTGGCGCAGCCAGGCCAGCAGTTCGTCGCGGTCGGGCGCGCCGAGCACCTCATCGAGGGTGTCGCTGCGGTGCGCGTTGGCATGCCGCCCTGCGACCATCAGCAGGTGGATGTCGTGATTGCCGAGTACGCAGCGCGCGGCGTCGCCGAGCCCGCGCACGAAGCGCAGCGTCTCCAGCGACTGCGACCCGCGGTTCACCAGGTCGCCGGTGAGCCAGAGGCGGTCGCGCGCCGGGTCAAAGCGCACCCGTTCGAGCAGGGCACGCAGCGCGTCGAGGCAGCCCTGCACGTCGCCGACGGCATAGGTCGCCATGGCTCAGCCGGGCAGGCCCGCCGAAGGAGGCGGGGTCGTGTGGCGCAAAGCCGGGCTGCGCAGCGCGGGCTGACACAGCAAGCGCTGGCGCATGGCGTGCTGACGTAGAATCATGCCCCGATTGTAGTCGGCGGCAGCGCGTCCCTCTGCCCCGCGACATCCTCGCAGCACCCGCCGCCACGCCCTTTGAACGCCCCCCGCCCCGCGGCAGACGCTGCCCTCAACCCTGCCCAGCACGAGGCTGTGCGCCACCTTGGCACGCCGCTGCTGGTGCTGGCCGGTGCCGGCTCGGGCAAGACGCGCGTGATCACGCAGAAGATCGTCCACCTGATCGAGCGCTGCGACTACCGGCCGGACAGCATCGCCGCCATCACCTTCACCAACAAGGCGGCGCGCGAGATGCGCGAGCGCGTCGACCTGGTGATGAAGAAAGGCGCCAAAGGGCTCTGGGTGAGCACCTTCCACGCCATGGGATTGCGCCTGCTGCGCGACGAGCATGAGGCGGCTGGCCTGCGCCAGCGTTTTTCCATCCTCGATGCCACCGACAGCCAGGGCCTGATCGCCGAACTGCTCGGCACCACCGACCGCGCGTTGGTGCGTCAGGCAGCGGGCGTGCTCGGCCGCTGGAAGAACGCCGCGCTCACCCCCGACGAAGCCGCCGAGGCGGCGCAGGACCCGGCGGAAGTCGCCGCTGCCTCGACGAACCTGCTCGAACTCTACCGCCGCTACCACCAGACCCTGCTGGCCTGGCAGGCGGTGGATTTTGACGATCTCATCGCGCTGCCGCTGCGCCTGCTCGAGCGTGAACCGGAGATCGCGGCGCGCTGGCAGGCCCGATTGCGCCACGTGCTGATCGACGAATACCAGGACACCAACCCGGCGCAGTACCGGCTGCTGCGCGCGCTCACCGGCCTGCGCCACGCCTTCACCGCGGTGGGCGACGACGACCAGGCCATCTACGGCTGGCGCGGCGCTTCGGCCGACAACCTCGGCCAGTTGGCGCGTGACTACGCCGACCTGCGTGTCATCAAGCTCGAGCAGAACTACCGCTCCTCGGGGCGCATTCTCGCGGCTGCCAACGCGCTGATCACCCACAACCCCAAGCAGTTCGAGAAGTCGCTGTGGTCGGAGTACGGCCCGGGCGACCCGGTCGAGGTGCTGGCGCACCGCGACGATGCCGCCGAGGCCGAGGCGGTGGTGCTGCGCCTGCAGGCGCACCGCCTGCGCGGCGGCTACCGCTGGATGGACTACGCCATCCTCTACCGCGGCAATCACCAGGCGCGGCTGTTCGAGGAGGCCCTGCGCGGCCAGCAGATTCCTTACCGCGTGTCCGGCGGTCAGTCGTTCTTCGAGCGCGCCGAGATCCGTGACGTGTGCGCCTACCTGCGCCTGTTGTGCAACGAGGACGACGACCCGGCCTTCATCCGCGCCGTGACCACGCCGCGTCGCGGCATTGGCGCGGCGACGCTGGAAAAGCTCGGCGGGCTGGCGGCACGCGGTCGCTGCAGCCTGTTCGCCGCGCTCGACCGGCCCGACTGCCACGCCATCATCCCCGAGCGGCAGCTCGAGCTGCTGACGCAGTTCCGCGACTTCATCGCGCGCATGCAAGGTCGCGCCGCGCGCGAGCCTGCCGGCGAGGTGCTGCGTGATCTGGTGCACGCCATCGACTACGAGCTCTACCTGCAGGACACCGATCCGGGCAAGCCCGGCGAGACCCGCTGGAGCCATGTGTGCGATTTCGTCGACTGGGCCGCGCGCAAGGGCGAGGAAGACGGCAGGACGCTGCTTGACGTGGCACAAACGGTGGCGCTGATCACCCTGCTTGAGGGCCGCGAGGGCGAGACGCCCGACGTGGTGCAGCTCTCCACCCTGCATGCCGCCAAGGGCCTCGAGTTCGACCACGTCTTCCTGGTCGGCGTGGAGGAGGGCATCCTGCCGCACCGCGATGCGGTGGACGAGGGCCGTCTGGAGGAAGAGCGGCGCTTGATGTACGTCGGCATTACGCGGGCGCGGCGCACGCTGTGGGTGAGTCACTGCGAGCGGCGCAAGCGCGCCGGCGAGTGGGCCAGCTGTGAAGCCTCGCGCTTCATCGGCGAGATGGGCGAGGCGGTCAAGCCGCCCGACCGCGGCCCGGTGACGCGCGAGGAGGGCAACGCCCGGCTCGCCGCGCTGCGGGCGCGCCTGCAGAAGGGCGGCTAGCGAGCCACGGTTCCCACGCCGGTCGCCAACGGATGCCGGCAGCCCGCCGGGGTACGCTTAGCCGGCCAGCTTGACTAGGTGGTCCACCGCCGCCTTGACTTCGTCGTCGGTCAGCTTGGGGTTGCCACCGCGCGCCGGCATCACGCCGTTGCTGCCCTGAAAGCCGTTGATGGCGTGGTTGTAGAGCGTGTCCTTGCCCTTGGCGATGCGCGGCCCCCAGGCGCCCTTGTCGCCGGCCTTGGGCGCGCCAGCAGCGCCCACCGCGTGGCAACCGGCGCACAGGCCGTTGTAGACCTTGGCGCCATCGACCGCGCCGCCAGCGTCGGCATCGGCTGCGGCGAGCACGTATTCGCCGACCGGCTTGAGGCGGGCCAGCACCGCGTCAGGCGAGTCTGCGTCGGCCTTGGGCAGCGGCGGCACCTGCGACGAAGTGGCGAAACCGCCGAGCAGCGCGGCGGTGAGGGGGACGGCGACGACGGCGCCGATGATGAGCAGGGTGCGGTTGAGCGTGGATGTCTGAGCCATGGCGATCTCCGGAGACAACCTAACAGTATAGCTT
>VEQZ01000098.1 GCA_018882975.1 Rhodocyclaceae bacterium
GTCAAGGGGCTCACCCCGGACGAGGTCGCCACCAGCGGCGCGCAGATCCTGCTCGGCAACACCTTCCATCTGTGGCTGCGGCCGGGGCTGGACGTGGTGCGCACCTTTGGTGGCCTGCATCGCTTCATGAACTGGCATGGCCCCATCCTCACCGACTCCGGCGGCTTTCAGGTCTGGTCGCTCGGCGCGTTGCGCAAGATCAGCGAGGAGGGCGTCCGGTTCGCCAGCCCGCTCAATGGCGACCGCCTCATGCTCACGCCCGAGGTCTCGATGCAGATCCAGGCCACGCTCAACAGCGACATCGCCATGATCTTCGACGAGTGCACACCGTATCCGGCCACGCACGCCGAGGCAGCGGACTCGATGCACCTGTCGTTGCGCTGGGCGCAGCGCAGCCGGGATGCGTTCAATGCAACCGGCTGCGGCAACGCCCTGTTCGGAATCGTCCAGGGCGGCATGTACGAGGATCTGCGCGAGGAGTCGCTGGAGGGGCTTACCGCCATCGGCTTCGAGGGCTACGCGCTCGGCGGCCTCTCGGTGGGCGAGCCCAAGGAAGACATGCTGCGCATCCTCGAACACTCGGCGCCGCGTCTGCCGGCCGACCGGCCGCGCTACGTCATGGGTGTCGGCACACCGCTCGACCTCATGGATGCGGTGGAGCGCGGCATCGACATGTTCGATTGCGTGCTGCCCACGCGCAACGCCCGTCACGGCATCCTCTTCACCACGTACGGTGAGTTGCGCATCAAGAACGCTGTGCACCGTGCCGACCCGCGTCCACTCGACCCCGACTGCGACTGCGTCACCTGCCGCAACTACAGCCGCGCCTACCTGCACCACCTGCACCGCACCGGGGAAGCGTTGGGCGCGCGCCTCAACACCCTCCACAACCTGCACCACTACCAGCAACTCATGGCCGGCATGCGCGAGGCGATCGCGCAGGGGCGGCTCGCCGATTTCACGCGCGAGCGGCGGGAACGCTACGCCAAAGGCGTTGCCTCAACAGGGAGTACGCCCGGTTGAGCCTGTGGCCGGGCCGTCGTCGCCCCCGTGCTACCATCGCGCACCTTTTTGACCCGTACCAAAACTCCCATGAACGCCGTCCGCACCACACTTGCCAGCCTCCTCGCCCTCGGCGCCGGCCCCGTCTTGGCCAATGCGCCTGCACCGGCGTTCGACTGGGCCGGCTTGCTGCCCATGGTCGTCATCTTCGTGCTGTTCTATTTCATGCTCATCCGCCCGCAGATGAAGCGCGCCAAGGAGCACAAGCAGATGATCGACGCGCTGCAGGTGGGCGACGAGGTAGTGACCGGCGGTGGTGTGCTCGGCAAGGTGACCAAGGTCGCCGACGCCTACGTGACGCTGGAGATCGCCAAGGACACGCGCATCGTGGTTCAGCGTTCGAGCATTCAGACCGTGTTGCCCAAGGGCAGCATCGCCTCGGTCTGAGCGGGCCCGAGTCGGCGCCCGATCGTCATGAACCGTTTCCCGCTCTGGAAGAACGCCCTCATCGCCCTCGTCATGGCGCTCGGCGTGATCTACACCGTCCCCAATCTGTTCGGCGAGGTGCCAGCCGTGCAAGTGCTGCCGGCGCGCCCCGGGCTCAAGGCCGACACCGTCCTGATGGGCAAGGTCGAGGAGGCGCTCAAGGCCGGTGGCGTCAGCGCCAGCGCGGTAGCCAGTGACGAGCGCAGCATTCGTGTCCGTTTGAGCAGCACCGACGAGCAACTCAAGGCGCGCGACGTGCTGCAACAGGCCCTCGGCGGCAACTACATCGTCGCGCTGGCCCTGCAGTCGGCATCGCCCGAGTGGCTCACTTCGCTGCACGCGCTGCCCATGTATCTGGGCCTCGATCTGCGCGGCGGCGTGCATTTCCTGCTCGAAGTCGACATGAAGACCGCCATCGCCAAGGCCGTCGAGCGCACCCAGAACGATCTGCGCGGCAGTCTGCGCGAGGCACGCATCAGCTACGGCGGCATCGCCCGGCAGGGCGATGACCTGGTGTTGCGCTTCAAGGACGAGGATGCGCGCAAGAAAGCGCGCGTCGTGGTTGAGCGCGAATTCCGCGGACTTGCCATCCGCGACGATGTGGTCGGCGAGGACTTGCGCCTCATCCTGTCGCTCACGCCGGCCGAGCTCAAGCGCATCGAGGACGCCTCGCTGCAGCAGAACATCACCACCCTGCGCAACCGCGTCAACGAGCTTGGTGTGGCCGAGCCCGTCGTGCAGCAGCAAGGCCCGTCGCGCGTCGTGGTTCAGCTGCCCGGCGTGCAGGACACCGCCAAGGCCAAGGACATCCTGGGCCGCACCGCCACGCTCGAGGTGCGCATGGTCGATGAGGAGCACGCCGACCCGGCCTCGCTGGCTGCCGCCGAGGCGGGCCAGCTGCCTTTCGGGTCCGACCTGGTGCGCGAGCGTGACGGTCGCCCTTTCCTGCTCAAGAAGCAGGTCTATTTGACCGGCGAGAACATCTCCGACGCACAGCCCGGCTTCGACAGCCAGAACGGCCAGCCCGCCGTCCACATCAACCTGGATGGCAAGGGCGCGCGCATCTTCAAGCAGGTGACGCGCGAAAACGTTGGCAAGCGCATGGCCATTCTTCTGGTCGAGAAGGGCCAGTCGGAGGTGGTCACCGCGCCGGTCATCCGCACCGAGATCGCCGGCGGGCGGGTGCAGATCAGCGGCGCCATGAACACCGAAGAGGCGCGCGACATCGCCCTGTTGCTGCGCGCGGGCTCGCTCGCCGCCCCCATGGAGATCGTCGAGGAGCGCACCGTCGGTCCCAGCCTCGGTGCCGACAACATCAGCCGCGGCATCAATTCGACGCTCTATGGCTTCGCCGCCATCGTCGTCTTCATGGTCATCTACTACGTGGTGTTCGGCGCGATCTCGTCGGTGGCGCTGGCCAGCAACCTGTTCCTGCTCATTGCGCTGCTTTCCCTGCTGCAGGCCACGCTCACCCTGCCGGGCATCGCCGCCATCGCGCTGACCCTCGGCATGGCCATCGACGCCAACGTGCTGATCAACGAACGGATTCGCGAAGAGTTGCGCAACGGCAACTCGCCGGGGGCTTCGATCGTCGCCGGCTACGACCGCGCCTTCGACACCATCCTCGACTCCAACATCACCTCGCTGATCGCCGGTCTGGCGCTTCTCGCCTTCGGCTCCGGCCCGGTGCGCGGCTTCGCCGTGGTGCACTGCCTCGGCATTGTCACTTCGATGTTCAGCGCCGTGCTGGTCTCGCGTGCGCTGGTCAACCTCGTGTACGGCCGGCAGAAGCGCATCGCCAGACTCTCGATCGGCAACACCGACTGGGCGCAGCCCGACGCTGCCGCCTGATAGCGCGACCCGGACGCACAGGACCGCAAGCCATGGAATTCTTCCGCATCCGCCGCGACATCCCGTTCATGCGCCACGCCCTGTGGTTCAACGTGGTGTCCATCGTCACCTTCATCGCCGCGGTGTTCTTCCTCAGCACCCGCGGGCTCCACTTCTCGGTCGAGTTCACCGGTGGCACCGTCATGGAAGTCTCGACGCCGCAGGCGGCCGACCTCGGGCGCATCCGCGGCGAACTGGCGCAGCTGGGTTTTGCCGACGCCGCGGTGCAGAACTTCGGCAGCTCGCGGGATGTGCTGATTCGCCTGCCGGTCAAACAGGGCGTGACCAGCGCGCAGCTGTCGGAGCAGGTGTTCACCGCGCTCAAGGGGGTGGAGCAGGGCCTAGAGCTGCGCCGCGTCGAGTTCGTCGGCCCGCAGATCGGCAAGGAACTCGCCACCGACGGTGGCATGGCCCTGCTGTTCGTCTGTCTCGGCATCGTCATCTACCTGTGGATGCGCTTCGAGTGGAAGTTCGGCATCTCGGCGCTGATCGCCAACCTCCACGACGTCGTCATCATCCTCGGCTTCTTCGCCTTCTTTCAGTGGGAGTTCTCGCTTACCGTGCTGGCGGCGGTGCTCGCCGTGCTCGGCTATTCGGTGAACGAATCGGTGGTGGTGTTCGACCGGATCCGCGAGAACTTCCGCAAGCTGCGCGGGCGCACCGTGCCCGAGATCATCGACAACGCGCTCACCCGCACCATGAGCCGCACCATCATCACCCACGGCTCGACCCAGCTCGCGGTGTTGTCGATGCTCATCTTTGGCGGCGAGGCTCTGCACGGCTTCGCGCTGGCGCTGACCATCGGCATCCTCTTCGGCATCTACTCGTCGGCCTTTGTGGCCTCCGCGCTGGTGATGTGGCTGGGCGTCACGCAGGCGGACCTGGTCAAGCCGGTTAAAGAGCAAGTCGACGCTCTGCCCTAAAGAAACCGCTGCGGTGGACGCCTGCATCGTCAAGTGGTGCCCGCGTCCTTGCTTGCCTCCGGGTATGTCGCGGACACATCGCTTGCTTCGCGACCGGCCAATCATCGCGACGATTCCCGGTCTCCACCCTGAATGGGGCCTGAGTTGACACCCTCCGATTTGTTCGATTTTCTGCTGCACTTCGATGCGCACCTGCTCGAACTGGCACGCGAATACGGCAGCGGCTTCCTGCTCCTGCTCTTCCTGGTGGTTTGGGCCGAGACCGGCCTCGTGGTCGCGCCTTTCCTGCCGGGTGACAGCCTGCTGTTCATCGCCGGGGCGGTGGCGGCGGTGGTCGGCATCCCGCTCTGGCAGCTGGTCGCGGTGCTGATCGTCGCGGCGCTGTGCGGCGACAACACCAACTACTGGATCGCGCGCCGGGTCGGCCCGACGATCTTCGACAACCCGCAGTCGCGCTGGCTCAACCCGCGCAACCTGCAGCGCACCCACGACTTCTATGAGCGCCACGGCGGCAAGACCATCGTGGTGGCGCGCTTCGTGCCGCTCATGCGCACCTTCGTGCCTTTTGTCGCGGGCCTGGGCCGTATGCCCTACCGCAAGTTCGTGCTCTTCAGCGCCGGCGCGGCGGCGTTGTGGGTGGGCTCGCTGGTGCCGCTGGGGTATTTTTTCGGCAACCTCGAGATCGTTCGCGGCCACCTTTCGCTGGTGGTCGTGGTAATCATCGCGGCATCGCTCACGCCGCTGGTCGTCGCAGCCCTGCGCAGCCGCGCAGGGCGTTAGTCAGGCGCGCGTCCGCGCTGTCTGCTACCAAGGCCGTCCACCGCCACGCCCGGATGCCGGGCGTACTGTGCTCCAGGCAGTCCGTCGGCTAAACCCGCCGCGCCAGTTCCGCCGCCTTGCCGATGTAGCTCGCCGGGGTCATGGTGAGCAGGCGCTGTTTGGCGTCCGCAGGGATCGCCAGCCCCTCAATGAAGGCTTTGAGGTCGGCGTGGGTTAGGCC
>VEQZ01000032.1 GCA_018882975.1 Rhodocyclaceae bacterium
GGCTCGGTGTATGGCGTGGCCGACGTCAACCTCAACACGCTGGTCGACTACCGCTACAAAAAGAGCTTCCGCGCCGAGCGCGGCGAGAACGGCCGCGGCGCCGACTGTTATGGCAAGGGCGGCGACGACATCGATCTGCGCTTCCCGCCCGGCACCTTGATCTTCGACGCCGACACCGACGAACTGCTGTGCGACCTCGCCACCGCCGGCGAGCGCGTGCTGCTGGCGCGCGGCGGTCAGGGCGGGCTCGGCAACCTGCACTTCAAATCCAGCGTCAACCGCGCGCCCAAGTTCGCCACCCCCGGCGAGGAGGGCGAGCAACGCCGCTTGCGGCTCGAGCTTAAAGTCCTGGCTGATGTCGGCCTGCTGGGCATGCCCAACGCCGGCAAGTCGACCTTCATCCGCGCGGTCAGCGCGGCACGGCCCAAGGTCGCCGACTACCCCTTCACCACGCTGCACCCCAACCTCGGCGTGGTGCGCGAGGGTACCGACCGCAGTTTTGTGATCGCCGACATCCCCGGCCTGATCGAGGGCGCGGCCGAGGGCGCCGGGCTCGGCCACCAGTTTCTGCGGCATCTGGCCCGCACCGGTCTGCTGTTGCACATCGTCGACGCCGCACCGCTCGATGGCACCACCGACCCAGTGGCGGAAGTGCGCGCCTTGGTCAAGGAACTCAAGAAGTACGACGCGGCGCTGGCAAAGAAGCCGCGCTGGCTGGTGCTCAACAAACTCGACCTCCTGCCGGAGGACGAGCGGGCCGAAGTCTCGGCGCGCATCCGCAAGGGGCTGCGCTGGAAGGGCCCGCACTTCGCCATTTCGGCGTTGTCGGGCGCAGGCTGCGCCGAGCTGACCGCAGCCATCATGCGCCACATCGAGACGCAGCGCGAGGCGGCACGCGCCGCCGCGGCCGCAGTCCGGCGCGCCGACACCGCGTGGGATCCGGCCGACGATGCGGAGCGCAGCGCGTGAGCGAGCCCTCACTGCGCACTGGCGCCATGGACCGGCCGGCCGGCTCGCCGACCACAGCCGGCCACGCCGGGCCGGCGTGGCAACGCCTGGTGATCAAGGTCGGTTCGAGTCTGGTCACCGCGGACGGCCGCGGCCTCGACACCGAGGCGCTGGCCAACTGGGCGGCGCAGATCGCTGCGCTGGTGCGCGCCGGCCGGCAGGTGGTGCTGGTCTCCAGTGGCGCCATCGCCGAGGGCATGCAGCGGCTGGGTTGGGCGCGCCGGCCCAGCGCCGTGCATGACCTGCAGGCTGCCGCCGCCGTCGGCCAGATGGGTTTGGTGCAGGCCTACGAGCGCTGCTTCGCCGGCCACGGCCTGGTCACCGCGCAGGTGCTGCTGACCCACGAGGACCTCGCCGACCGCCAGCGCTACCTCAACGCCCGTTCCACCCTCACCACCCTGCTCGACTTGGGCGTGGTGCCGGTCATCAACGAGAACGACACGGTGGCCACCGACGAGATCCGCTTTGGCGACAACGACACGCTCGGCGCACTGGTTACCAACCTCGTCGAGGCTGACGCGCTGGTGATCCTGACCGACCAGCCCGGTCTCTACACCGCCGACCCGCGCAAGGACCCGTCAGCCGCCCTGGTCACCGATGCGCAGGCGGGCGACCCGGCGCTCGAGGCCATGGCCGGCGGCGCCGGCACCGGGGTGGGCACCGGCGGCATGCTGACCAAGGTGCTCGCCGCCCGCCGCGCGGCGCGCAGCGGTGCCGATACGGTGATCGCCAGCGGCCGCCAGAGCGATGTGCTGGCGCGGGTGCTGGCCGGCGAGGCCGTGGGCACGCGCTTGCGGAGTGCCACAGCGCCGATGGCGGCGCGCAAGCAATGGCTGGCCGACCACCTGCAGACGCGTGGCTCGCTGGTGCTCGACGACGGTGCCGCGCGCGCGCTGGCCGAGAGCGGCGGCAGCCTGCTGGCGGTCGGCGTGCGCATGACCACCGGCGAGTTCGGGCGCGGCGAGGTGGTCGACTGCCGCCTCGCCAACGGACGCCTGATCGCCCGCGGCCTGATCAACTACAGCGCCAGCGAGACGCGCCGCATCATGGGCAAGCCCAGCGGCGAGATCGAGGCCACGCTCGGCTACGTCAACGAGCCGGAACTCATCCACCGCGCCAATCTGGTCCTGCTATAGCTCGCCTGGCAAGCGTGGCCGCAGCGGCGCAGCCACGTAGGCGCCGCCGGCCTGCACCACATGGTGGCAGCGCACCTCGCGCTCGTCGGCCTGCACCGGCGGCGGGTAGGCTTCGCGACACACCCGGTCGGCAAACGCGCAGCGCGGGTTGAAGTGGCAGCCCTCGGGCGGGTTGGCGGGCGACGGCAACTCGCCGCCCAGCACCACGCGCTGCGTCTGCCGCGTGGCATCCACGCGCGGAATGGCCGACAGCAGAGCCTGCGTGTAGGGGTGCTGCGGGCGCTTGAGCACGCGTTTGGCCTCGCCCTGCTCGACGATGCGGCCGAGGTACATCACCGCCACCTCATGCGCCAGGTACTCCACCACCGAGAGATTGTGCGAGATGAGCAGATAAGCCACCCCAAGCTCGTCCTGCAAGTCTTTGAGCAGGTTGAGGATCTGCGCCTGCACCGAGACATCGAGGGCGGAGGTCGGCTCGTCGCAGACGATCAGGCGCGGCTCCACCGCCAGCGCGCGAGCGATGGCAATGCGCTGCCGCTGGCCGCCGCTGAACTCGTGCGGAAAGCGCCAGCGCGCCGCCGCGGGCAGACCGACCTGATCGAGCAGTCGGTCGACACGCGCCAAACGGTCCGACGCGTTGCGGCCGACGCCGAGCGCCGCCATGCCCTCCGTCAGAATGTCGGCCACCCTCATACGGGGGTCGAGCGAGGCGTACGGGTCCTGAAACACGATCTGCACCTGGTTGCGGCGCGAGCGCAGCGCCTCGCCACGCAGGCCTGACCAGTCGCCGCCGGCAAAGCTGATCTCGCCGCCGGTGAGGGTGTTGAGGCGGACGATGGCCTTGCCGAGCGTGGTCTTGCCGCAACCGGATTCGCCGACCAGCGCCAGCGTGCGCCCGGCCGGGATGCTCAGGCTGACACCGTCCACCGCCTTGACCGCACCCACTTCGTGGCGCAGCAGACCGGCGCGGATCGGAAAGTGAACACTGACATCGACCGCCCGCAGCAGCGGCACGTCGCTGCCGGCGGCCTGACCGGACGCACCCGCCCCGCGTGGGGCCTCCGGCAGCGCCGCCAGCCCGTCGGCATGCGGGCAGCGTACACCCTGACGCAAGGTGCCGTCCCAGCCCGGCGCAAGGCTGCGGCAGTCGTCCCGCACCCACGCGCAGCGCGGCGCGAAACGACAGCCGGCCACGCCCCCGTCCAGCGGCGGCACCTGCCCGGGGATGGTGGCGAGGCGCTGGTTGGGGCCGGTGACCTCGGGCAGCGCGGTGAGCAGCAGGCGGGTGTAGGGGTGGCGTGGCCGCTGCAGCACCTGCTCGCAACTGCCGCTCTCCACCACCTGACCGGCGTACATCACGGCCACGTGGTGCGCCATATTGGCCACCACGCCAAGGTCGTGCGTGATCAGCAGCAGCGACATGCCGCGCTCCGCCTGCAGCCGCTTGAGCAGGTCGAGCACCTGCGCCTGAATGGTGACGTCGAGCGCCGTGGTCGGCTCGTCGGCGATCAGCAGTTCCGGCTCGCCGGCCAGCGCCATGGCGATCATGACGCGCTGCTTCATGCCGCCCGAGAGCTGGAACGGGTACTCGTCAAGCCGCCGCAAGGGGTCGGCGATGCCGACCGCGGTGAGCAACTCCACGGTGCGCGCCGCCGCGGCTTTGGCCGACAGCCCGAGGTGGCCGGTGAGCACCTCGCCAATCTGCGCGCCGATGGTCATCACCGGGTTGAGCGAGAGCATCGGCTCCTGAAAGATCATGGCCATGCGCCGGCCGCGCAGCTCGCGCATCAGCGCTTCCGGGCGGGCCATGAGGTCCTCGCCGTCGAGGCGCACCGCCCCGCCGGCCACTGCGCCGACGTCAGGTAGCAGGCGCATCAGCGCCAGCGCCGTCATCGACTTGCCGCAACCCGACTCGCCCAGCAGCGCGAAGGTCTCGCCGCGACGGATCTCGAAGTCGACGCCCGCCACCACACGCAGCGCGCGTCCGCCCAGATGCAGATCGACTGCGAGGTCGCGGACCTCGAGCAGTGGCGTGCTCATGCCACCCCCCGCACGCGCGTGCGCGGATCGAGCGCGTCGCGCACCGCATCGGCGAACAGATTGGCCGCCAGCACCAGCGCGAACATGAAGACAAAGGCCGCCGCCAGCGCCCACCAGACCATGGGCTCGCGCGCCATCTCCAGCCGCGCCGAGTTGATCATGGTGCCGAAGCTGATCATCGACGGGTCCACCCCCACGCCGACATAACTCAGCACCGCCTCGGCCAGCACCAGGCCGGAAAAGTCCATGACCATGGCGATGAGCACGATGTGCATGACATTGGGCAGGATGTGGCGGCCGAGGATGCTCCAGCTCGACACGCCGAAGGCCTGCGCCGCCTGCACGTACTCCAGCTCGCGCAGCTTGAGCGTCTCGCCGCGCAGCAGTCGCGCCAGACCGGTCCAACTGGTGATGCCGAGGATCAGGCAGAGGAACAGCAGGCGAAAATCGGCGCGCGCCGTGACCGTCTCGAAACTCTCCGGGTGGGTGTCCATGTAGACCTGCGTCATCAGCACCGAGGCGGCGATCAGCAGCACGCCGGGGATCGAATTGAGGGTGGTGTAGAGGTACTGGATGACGTCGTCGATCCAGCCGCGGAAGTAGCCGGCGGCGATGCCCAGCACCACGCCGATGGGCAGCGTCACCAGCGTGGTCAGCGTGCCGATGACCAGCGCCGTGCGGATGCTCTTGAGGATCTGGTAGAGCACGTCCTGGCCGACCTTGTCGGTGCCGAAGACGTGGTAGCCGCCCGCCAGCCAGGCCAGCGCCCCGGCCAGCGTGGCGATGCCGAGCAGCGTCCAGGCCGCCCAGTGCGTGGCGTCCTCGCCATTGCCGAACAACCAGCCGCGGAAGCGGCCGATCGCGGCACGCGGGCCGCACAGCAGGGCGAGCAGGGCCAGCGCGCCAACAGCGCAGGCGAGGCCGCTCAGGGCGCCGCGCACCACCCGCTCACCGATGTCGCGGACCTTGGCCGCGCCCTCGTCGGCCAGGTGCGCACCGCCGAACTTGAGCCGCGGGTAGTCGCGCGCGGTGCCGCCCGGCGCCGCGCCTTCGAGCGCGGTCTTGTTGAAGGCGCGGGTGGCCATTGGCGCCGAGTAGGTGGTCTCGACCTGCGTCGGCAAGGGGTCGAGCAGCGCATCAAGCGCGCTGCGCAATTCGACCGAATGGCGCAGTTCGACCGAATGGCGCAGCGCCTTGCCGGCGGCACCCGGCCCGGCGGCGAGCGCCGGGGCGTCCGGCAGCGCCGGCCGGTAGTGCAGCGAATCGAGCAGGCCGATGCCGGCGAACACCGCCAGCACGCTAGCCGACACCATGCCGGCGCGCGACAGGGCGACCTTGCGCCACGGCGCAGCGAGGTGAGCGTGGCGGCGGATATGCCAGACCAGACCCACGAGCGCGAGCACCAGCCCGATCAGCAGCACATCGGTCCACAGCAGGGCCGGCTCGATGGTGGTCAGGTCGATCATTCCAGCCTCACCCGCGGATCGGCCCAAGTGTAGGAGATGTCGGTCAACACCAGTCCGACGATGTACAGCACCGAGCCCAAGAAGACCATCGAACGCACCACGGCAAAGTCCTGATGGTTGATGGCGTCGATGGTGTAACTGCCCAACCCGGGGATGCCGAAGAAGCTCTCGGTCAGCAGACTGCCCATGAACAGCAGCGGGATGGCCGCCACCGAGGCGGTGAGGATGGGGATGAGGCCGTTGCGCAGCACGTGGCGGAACAGCACCCGCAGCTCGGAGAGACCCTTGGCGCGCGCCGTGCGCACGTACTCGCGGTTGATCTCCTCGAGGAACAGCGTGCGGTACCAGCGCGCCCCGGCGCCTATGCCGCTGACCACGCCGATGACCACCGGCAGCAGCAGGAAACGCAGCGCATCGAGCCCGCCGGCGTAGCCCGAGATCGGCACCAGCCGCCAGACCTTGGCCACCAGGTATTGCCCGCCGATGATGTAGAACAGCGCCGAGATCGACATCAGCGCCACGCACAGCACCACACCACTGGTGTCCACATACGTGGCGCGGAAGAACACCATGAGCAGGGCGACCGAGATCATGGTCACGAGCCCGACCACGAACACCGGCACGGCAATGGCCAGACTCGGCCCGGCGCGGGTACGGATCTCGCTGGCAATGTCGCGGCCGTCGTCAGCCTGGCCAAAGTCGAAGGCGAACATCGCCGCCGACTTCTCGACGAAGATGGTCTCGGTGACCTTGCGCGAGCCGCCCTCGGCGGCGTTCCACACCAGCGGCTTGTCGTAACCGCGCTCCGCTTTCCAGCGCTCGATGGCCTCCGGCGTGACGCGCTTCATGCCCAGCGCCATGCGCGCCATGTCGTCGGGGGTGTTGACGACGAAGAACAGCGCGAAGGTGATGAGGTTGACGCCGATCAGGATCGGGATGGCGTAGAGCAGGCGGCGAACGATGTAGGCGATCATGCGACGGCCCCCGTGTCGCGGCCGGCCGGGCCGCGGCCCGCCACACCGCGCGCCGCCTCCTTGCGCCGCCAGGCCAGCCATGCCGGCGCCAGCACCACCGCGGCGAGCAGGCCGACCAGTGCCAGCGGCCACACCACCGGCGCGTTCCATTCGGCGCGCGCGGCTTCGCGGCGCGGCACGTCGAGGCGTTGGTACTTGAGGCCGTTTCGGGCCATCTGGTTGGGCTTGATGTTGCCGAGCCAGCCGTGCACCAGACTGAAGCGCTTGGGGTGCAGGCCCCAGATCCACGGCGCATCGACGCGCAGGATGCCAACCATCTCATCGATCAGCGCCTGCCGCTCCGGCCCGTTGGGCATGTTCTTCATCGCCTCGAAGCGGCGGTCGAACTCGGCGTTGGCGTAATTCACCGAGTTTTCGCCGCCGTGTTTGACACGGCTTTGCGGCCCGTAGAGCAGGAACAGGAAGTTCTCCGGGTCCGGGTAGTCGGCGTTCCAGCCCCACTCGAAGATCTGCGCATTGCCCTTGCGGATCTTTTCCTGGAAGCGGTTGTAGTCGGTGCCGCGCACCACCAGCTGGATGTTGAGGCGGGCGAACTGCTTGCGCATCCAGTCCATCTCGGCCTTGTCGTCGGCGCCGCGGGTGGTGGCGTCGAAGTTGAGCACCAGAGGTTGACCCGTGGCAGCATCGCGGCCGTTGGGGTAGCCGGCCTCCGCCAGCAGACGGCGGGCGTCTTCGATGGACTTGCGTCGCGCCTTGCCATCGACCCAGTCATACACCACCGGGTTGAGGCCAGCCTCACCATCGCGGTAGCCCCAGATGCCGGGCGCGATCGGCCCCATGGCCGGGATGCCGCGGCCGTTGGAAAAAATGGCGATGTTCTCCTCGAAGTCGATGGCGATGGAGAGCGCCTGGCGCAGCTTGCGCGCGCGCTCGGAGTCGCCGCCGACCACCGGGTCGAGCATGTTGAAGCCGATGTAGTTGATCGAGGCCGAGAGCGAGGTCTCCAGCCGGATGCCCTTGGCCGCCATGTCCTCGGAGATCTCCGACTCGCCGCCGGCAGCCGATTTGACCGCCTGGTCGAAGTTGTCGGAGCTGATGCCCGAGGAATCGTACCAACCCTGCAGAAACTTGTTCCAGTACGGGATCGACTCGCGCTCACGGCTGAACACCACGGTGTCGATGAAGGGCATGGTTTTGCCGGCGTCCATGAGCAGGCCGCGCGCGGCGTCGCCGGCATCGCCTTCGGATGGGTAGGCCTCGCCGGGGAAGTTCGGATTGCGGCTGAGCACCATGCGACGATTGGGATCGTTGGCCGAGAGGTAATAGGGCCCGGTGCCGATCGGGTACCAATCGAGGCTGATGTTGCGCTCGGCGAAGCCCGGCTGGCTGTAGAAGGCATCGGCCTCCCACGGGATCGGCGCGAAAAAAGGCATGGCCAGCCAGTAGGCGAACTGCGGATACTTGCCTTTGACCCGCACCCGGTAGCTGAGCTCGTCGATCACTTCGGCGCCGGGGAGCGCGTACTGGCGCAGGTCGAGGAAGCCCTTGCCGTCGAGTTTCTGCTCCGCCGCGCGCAGCGTCTTGGCGTAGTCGCCCAACCCCACGATGTACTCGGCCATCAGGCCGTAGATCGGCGAATGCAGGCGCGGGTGCGCCAGCCGCTTGATCTGGTACACGTAGTCTTCGGCGCGCAGCGGCCGGCTGCCGGTCTGCGGCAGGTCGTAGATGCTCTTGACCGCGTCACGCTGCGCCGCAGGCAGCTGGTGGTAGAGGTAGGCGCCGCTGGCATCGAGTGCCAGCGCCGGGTGCGGCTGGTAACTGCGGTCGTCGCGGATGCGGATGGTGTAGACACTCTCCGCCACCAGGTCGTCGGGCGCGTCGTCGGGCAGCAGCCCCCCCTGCGCGTCGAGGTAGACCGGCCGCGGCACCTCGGTGGCGGTGAGCGGGATCAGTTCGAACGGCCGCTTGAAATAGTGGTACTGCACCGGCGGCTCGTAGATCTGCGCGTTGAACGTAGCCTCGTTTTCGCTATAAGACTGCGCCGGGTCGAGGTGCTTGGGCCGCTCGACAAACGCTGAGTAGAGAATCGCCTTGCCCGACTCCGCCGCCGGATACGGATCATTCCACGGCTGCTGCGAGCAGCCGCTCAGCCCGAGGCCTGCCGCGCAGGCCAGCGCTGCAAAGGCTCGGAAGAGGGCTCGGCTATACTCGCGCATTCTCGTTTTTGTCATTGATCGGAGTCGGGAATGCCATTTCTAGCCGGCAAACGCCTGCTTGTGACCGGGATGCTGTCGAACCGTTCCATCGCGTACGGGATCGCCGCCGCAGCGCACCGCGAGGGGGCGCAACTCGCCTTCACCTGCCAGGGCGAGCGCGTGCGGGAGCGCACCGTGGATCTGGCGCGCGCCTTCGACGCGGCCGACCGCGTGTTCGACTGCGATGTCGCCTCGGACGAACAGATCACCAAGGTGTTCGCCGACCTTGGCGGTCACTGGGACTCGCTGGATGGCCTGGTACACGCCATCGCCTTTGCCCCGCGCGAGGCGCTGGCCGGCGACTACCTCGACCACGCCACCCGCGAGGCCTTCCACGTGGCGCACGACATCAGCGCCTACAGCCTCACCGCGCTGGCCAAGGCGGCGCTGCCGCTGATGCAGGGCCGCGCCGGCTCGATCCTCACGCTCTCCTACCTCGGTGCCGAGCGCGCCATCCCCAATTACAACGTCATGGGCGTCGCCAAAGCGGCGCTGGAGGCCAATGTGCGCTACCTCGCCGCAAGTCTGGGCCCGCGCGGCATCCGCGTGAACGCCATCTCGGCCGGCCCGATCAAGACGCTGGCGGCGGCAGGCATCGGCGGCTTCGGCAAGATCCTCGCGGCGGTCGAGCAGACCGCGCCGCTGCGCCGCAATGTCACCATCGAAGATGTGGGCAATGCCGCGGCGTTCTACCTGTCCGACCTCGCCGCCGGCATTACCGGCGAGGTGACGTACGTCGATGCCGGCTACAACGTCGTGGGCATGGCCTGAAAACTGCTGCGGGAACCGGCTGCTTCGTTGCCCGGCACTCGCTCCCTCGCCTACCAGACCGGTATGTCTCGGTCGCTGCGTCCGGGGTGCCTCGCATCCGGCCCCCTCGCGACGTTTTCAGACACAGCCCACCCGCTCTCAGGGGGCGGGCTTGTCGATGAGCGCTTGCTTGATGTCCACCTTGGCCGACGCGCGCAGCGCGGCGAGCCAGATCCGCTGCTCTTCCTCGGCCATCATGCGGTTGGCGTCCTCCGAGTAGCGCCGACGTTCAGTGGGGTCGGAGACGTTCGGCGGTGCCACGCGGTTGATGCGGAACATGGCATAGCCCTGCCCCGGGATCTCCACTGCGGCGTACGACGGCAAGGGCGCGGTCTTGGCGCGGAACACCAGCTGCATGGCCGGAAATGGCAGACCTGTCGGTTTCTTGCGGCTCACGGTCAGGTTGGCGCCCCACTTCACCGGCACATCCTTGCCGGCGGCGAGCTCGGCCATGATGCGCTTGCCTTCGGCAATCGCCAGCTCGGCCGCCTTCTTGCGCCGCACCCGCTCCTCGATATCGGCCTTGACCGTGTCGAGCGGCAGCAGGCTGGCCGGCGTGCTGGCGAGCACCCGCCCGGCTACCAGCTGCTTGCCCGAGGCCAGCTCCACCACCTCGGTGTTGCGCTTGTTTGGCAGGGCGTCGTCGAACAGCGCCTTGATGAATTTGGCGTTGCCGAGCACCGGGTCGCGCTCGTTGCCCTTGCGCGTGACACCGTCGGCGGTCTGTACCGCCACGCCGAGCTTCTCCGCCGCCGCCGCAAGGCTGTCGCTCTGCTCGTAGACCGCGTCGGCAAAGGCCTCGGCCAGTTCGGCGAACTGCTTGCCCGAGCGCTGCTTGCGCAATTCCGCCTCGATCTGCGGCCGCGCCGTGGTCAGATCGCCGGCGCCGCCACCCTTGACCTCGGTGAGCTTGATGATGTGGAAGCCGAAATCGCTCTCCACAACACCCGAGACCTCGCCGACCTTGAGCGCGAAGGCCGCGTCCTCGAACGGCTTGACCATGGTGCCACGGCCAAAGAAACCGAGGTCGCCGTCCTGCTGCGCCGAGCCCGGGTCAGCGGAGTTGGCCCGGGCCAGCGCACCGAAGTCCTTGCCGGCCTTGACCTCGGCTAGCAGCTTCTCGGCTTTGGCGCGGGCGGCTGCCTTGCTCACCGCGCTGGCCGCCTTGTCGACGCCGATCAGGATGTGCGAGGCGCGACGCTGCTCGGCCGTGGCGAAGCGGCCGGGGCTCGCCTTGAAGGCGGCCTCGATGTCGGCTTCGGGGATGGCGATGCGCTCGGCCACACGGTCGGCGTCGAGCAGCACGTACTCGATCTTGAGCCGTGCCGGCACCTCGAAATCTTTGGGATTCTTGTCGAAATACTGCTTCACCTCGTCGGCCGACACACTCACCTGGCCGATGTAGTCGTCCGGGCTGATCAGCGCCTGCTGCACATCGCGCTCCTGCTCGCCAAGGTCGGCGGCGCGGTCGACCACCGCCTGCGGCATCCATTGCAGGCGCCGGAACAGGCCGATGCTCTGCTCGCCGACGATCTGCGAACGCACCTGCTCCTGGTAGGTGGCGGGCGTGAGGCCCTGCTGGCGCAGCAGCGTGTCGTAGGCCTTGAGGTCGAACTGGCCGTCCTTTTGGAACGAAGGGATCTTGCGGATGATCTCGGCGAGCCGGTCGTCGGGCACCGTCATGCCGCTGCCGACCGCGGTACCCACCACCAGCTGGCTGTCAATCATGTCTTCGAGCACGTCCAGACGGAACTTGTTGGACTCGGTGACAGCCGGATCGAAGCGCTCGCCCAGCTGCTGTCGCAGCGCTTCACGCTGGTCGGCGAGCGCCTGCTGAAAGTCGCGCTCGGCGATGCGCACGCCAGCCACGGTGGCCACGGCGTCGCCATTGCCGCCCTGAAAATAGTGCTCGACGCCCCACACGGCGAACGGCAGGATGAGCAGCGCAAGAATGACTTGGGCGATGCGGCGGTTGTTGCGGATGTAATCGAACATGTCGGCGCTGGGTGCAGAGAACGCTGGGGGCGGAAGAGGTACGGAAAACTTGGCGAACCGGGCGCGGCGCGGTGCTGCCCGGCGTTCCACCAGTAAAGCAGACCGCAAACGAAAAGGGGGCGAACCTTGATTCGCCCCCGTCTCAGTGTTGGCGGAGTGGACGGGACTCGAACCCGCGACCCCCGGCGTGACAGGCCGGTATTCTAACCAACTGAACTACCACTCCTGGAAGCTTTACAGCATCCAGCCCGGAGCCTGAGGCGCCCGGAACTGGTGGGTGCTAACGGGATCGAACCGCTGACATTCGCCTTGTAAGGGCGACGCTCTACCAGCTGAGCTAAGCACCCGGAGAGCCCGCTAGTTTACACCGTCCTTGAGGGCCTTGCCAGCGCGGAACTTCGGGGCCTTGGAGCCCTTGATCTGGATGGTTTGACCGGTAGCCGGGTTGCGGCCGGTGCGGGCCGCGCGTTCCGAGACATAGAAAGTGCCAAAACCCACGAGGCTCACGGTGTCGCCCTCCTTCAATGCGCCGGTGATCGACGCAACGACGGTATCGAGCGCGCGGCCGGCTGCGGCCTTGGAGATGTCGGCGCCGGAGGCGATGGCGTCGATCAGGTCAGATTTGTTCAAGTCAATCCCCTTTTGCAAGTCTCTGTTGGTGGTTCACTGGAAGCGGAAACGGCGACATATTCGCGCCCCGGTTACTGTATAGCAAGCCGCAAAAAGCCGTGTCAACCGGGTCCATGGCGGTCACGGCACCGGGCTCGGGGTGTTTTCAGTGCTTGACCAGCGGTGCCGGGGCGCCCTCGATGATCGGCGCCTGCAAGGGCGGCACCGCATCGACCTCGTCGGCCGGCTGCGGCATGCGCTCGAGCGCCGTGGCGAGCACCTCGTCGATCCACTTCACAGCCTTGATCTCAAGGCGGTTCTTGACGTTTTCAGGGATGTCCTGCAGGTCCTTGACATTCTCCTGCGGGATCAGCACGGTCTTGATGCCGGCGCGGTGCGCCGCCAGCAGCTTTTCCTTGAGCCCGCCGATCGCCAGCACTTCGCCGCGCAGGGTGATCTCGCCGGTCATGGCGACGTCCGCCCGCACCGGGATGCCGGTGAGCATGGAGGTGAGCGCGGTGACGATGGCGATGCCGGCGCTGGGGCCGTCCTTGGGCGTGGCGCCCTCGGGCACGTGAATGTGCACGTCGCTGTTCTGGTAGAAGTCCGGCTTGATGCCGAGCTTGGACGAGCGCGCCCGCACCACGGTGATGGCCGCCTTCATCGACTCCTGCATCACCTCGCCGAGCTTGCCGGTGGTCACCACATTCCCCTTGCCGGGCATGGTCACCGCCTCGATGGTGAGCAACTCGCCACCGACCTCGGTCCACGCCAGACCGGTGACTTGGCCAACCTGGTTGGTCTTCTCGGCCAAGCCGATCTGGTAGCGGCGTACGCCGAGGTACTTGGCGATGCCGCGCGGCGTCACCGCAACCCTGCCCTTGGCCTTGCCGAGCAGCAGGTCCTTGACCACCTTGCGGCAGATCTTGGCGATCTCGCGCTCGAGCGAGCGCACGCCGGCCTCGCGCGTGTAGTACTGGATGATCTCGCGGATGGCCGCCTCGCCGAGGCTGCACTCGGCCTCCTTGAGGCCGTGGTTCTTCATCTGCTTGGGCACCAGATAGCGCAGCGCGATGCCGACCTTCTCGTCCTCGGTGTAGCCCGACAGGCGGATCACCTCCATGCGGTCGAGCAGCGGCGCCGGGATGTCCAGCGTGTTGGCGGTGGCGACGAACATGACGTCGGAGAGGTCGTACTCGACTTCCACGTAGTGGTCGGCGAAACTCGAGTTCTGCTCCGGGTCGAGCACCTCGAGCAGCGCCGAGGATGGGTCGCCACGGAAGTCCTGGCCCATCTTGTCGACCTCGTCGAGCAGGAACAGCGGGTTCTTGACGCCGACCTTGGTCATGTTCTGCAGGATCTTGCCCGGCATGGAACCGATGTAGGTGCGCCGGTGGCCGCGGATCTCGGCCTCGTCACGCACGCCGCCGAGCGCCATGCGCACAAATTTCCGATTGGTCGCGCGCGCGATCGACTGGCCGAGCGAGGTCTTGCCCACGCCCGGCGGGCCGACCAGACAGAGGATCGGCGCCTTGACCTTTTCGACGCGCTGCTGCACCGCCAAGTATTCGAGGATGCGTTCCTTGACTTTGTCCAAGCCGTGGTGGTCAGCCTCCAGCACCTTGCCGGCGGCGGCCAGGTCCTTGCTGATCTTCGACTTCTTTTTCCACGGCAGGCCGAGCAGCGCATCGATGTAGTTGCGCACTACGGTGGCCTCAGCCGACATCGGCGACATCATCTTGAGTTTCTTGAGCTCGGCTTCGGCCTTGGCCAGTGCCTCCTTGGGCATGCCGGCGCTGCGCATCTTGCGCTCGAGTTCGTCCAGGTCATTGCCTTCCTCGAGCTCGCCGAGCTCCTTCTGGATCGCCTTGACCTGCTCGTTGAGGTAGTACTCGCGCTGCGACTTTTCCATTTGCCGCTTGACACGGCCGCGGATGCGCTTCTCCACCTGCAGGATGTCGATCTCGGCCTCGAGCAGGCCGAGGAGGTGTTCCAGGCGCTGACGCACGTCGAAGATGTCGAGCACGTCCTGCTTCTGCTCGAGCTTGAGCGGCAGGTGCGCGGCGATCATGTCGGCCAAGCGGCCGGCCTCGTCGATGCCGGCGACCGAGGTCAGCACCTCCGGCGGGATCTTCTTGTTGAGCTTCACGTACTGGTCGAACTGCGCCAGCATGGCGCGGCGCATCGCCTCCACTTCGTGGGTCTCGGCATTGAGGTCGCCAACCAGTACGGCGCGGCCGGAAAAGTGCGTCTTCTCGTCCTCGACCGACTCGACACGGGCGCGCTGACCGCCCTCGACCAGCACCTTGACGGTGCCGTCGGGCAGCTTGAGCATCTGCAGGATGCTGGCAATGGAACCGACGGCATAGAGGTCCTCGGTGGCGGGCTCGTCCTTGGCGGCCGACTTCTGCGCCACCAGCAGGATGTGCTTGCCACCATCGACCGCCAGTTCCAGCGCCTTGATCGACTTGGGCCGCCCGACGAACAGCGGGATGACCATATGCGGAAAGACCACCACGTCGCGCAGCGGCAGCAGCGGCAGATCGACGGTATCGCCGGTGGTCGGGGTGTGATCGGTCATGAACAAGTCCTCGGAAAGGGGGCGCGTGCGCCTCGTGACGCAGCGTACTGCGTCAGATGGGGGCACTCAAGCGGAAACTCAAGCGTTTCCGGCAGCAGGTTGTTCGGCGTAGACACGCAGCGGTTCGCTACCCGCATCGATCACTCCGGCGTCGACCACCACGGTCTCGACGTTCTCGAGCGACGGCAGGTCGAACATGGTTTCGAGCAGGGCCTGCTCAAGGATCGAGCGCAGCCCGCGCGCGCCAGTCTTGCGCGCCAGCGCCTTGGCGGCGATGGCATGCAGCGCGTCGTCGCGCACCTCGAGGCCCACGCCCTCCATGTCGAACAGCGACTGGAACTGCTTGACCAGCGCGTTGCGCGGCTCGGTGAGGATGCGCACCAAGGCCGGCTCGTCGAGCTCCTCGAGGGTGGCGGTGACGGGCAGGCGGCCAATGAACTCGGGGATCAGACCGTACTTGATCAGGTCGGCCGGCTCGACCTCGCGCAGCAGCGCACTGATCTCGCGGCTCGAGTCCTTGCTGCGCACCTCGGCACCGAAACCGATGCCGCCACGCTCGGAGCGGTCGCGGATGACCTTGTCGAGCCCGTCGAACGCACCGCCGCAAATGAACAGGATGTTGGTGGTATCGACCTGCACGAACTCCTGGTTGGGGTGTTTGCGCCCGCCCTGCGGCGGCACGCTGGCGATGGTCCCTTCAATGAGCTTGAGCAGCGCCTGCTGCACACCTTCGCCGGAGACGTCGCGGGTGATCGACGGGTTGTCGCTCTTGCGCGAGATCTTGTCGATCTCGTCGATGTAGACGATGCCCTGCTGCGCCTGCTCGACATCGTAGTCGCACTTCTGCAGCAGCTTCTGGATGATGTTCTCGACGTCCTCACCCACATAACCGGCCTCGGTCAGCGTGGTGGCGTCGGCCATGACGAAGGGCACGTTGAGCAGCCGGGCCAGCGTCTGCGCGAACAATGTCTTGCCCGAGCCGGTGGGGCCGATCAACAGGATGTTGCTCTTGGCCAGCTCGACGTCGTCGCGGCGGCTGCTGCTGCGCACCCGTTTGTAATGGTTGTAGACCGCAACCGAAAGGATCTTCTTGGCAGTGGCCTGACCGATCACGTACTGGTCAAGAATGTCGCGGATCTCGTGCGGCGTCGGCAGGTCGCCGCGCACCGGCCGCGGCTCGTCGCCGCCACCACCCACCTCCTCGCGGATGATGTCGTTGCACAACTCGATGCACTCGTCGCAGATGTACACCGAGGGCCCGGCGATGAGCTTGCGCACCTCGCTCTGCCCCTTGCCGCAAAACGAGCAGTAAAGAGGCTTTTCGCCGACCTTCTTGTTACTCATGACGCCACCGTTGCACCCTGCAACCCTTCACGGACAGAAGAATGCCAGACTCGCGGGCCGAACGGGATAGGGCAAGTCGCTCAGGCAAGGTCGATGCGGCGCGTCAGCACCTGATCGATGAGGCCGTAGTCCTTGGCGGCGGCGGCGCTGAGGAAGTTGTCACGGTCGGTGTCGCGCTCGATGGTCTCGAGGCTTTGGCCGGTGTGATCGGCCAGCATCTGGTTGAGCCGCGCCTTGAGGTAAAGGATCTCCTTGGCGTGGATCTCGATGTCCGAGGCCTGCCCGGAATACCCACCGAGCGGCTGGTGAATCATGACGCGCGAGTTGGGCAGGGCAAAGCGCTTGCCCTTGGCGCCGGCGCTGAGCAGGAAAGCGCCCATGCTGGCGGCCTGACCGATGCACAGGGTGCTGACGTCGCACTTGATGAAGTTCATGGTGTCGTAGATCGCCATGCCCGCCGTGACCATGCCGCCCGGCGAGTTGATGTAGAAGCTGATGTCCTTGTCCGGGTTCTCCGACTCAAGAAACAGCAGCTGCGCCACCACCAGATTGGCGGTGACCTCGTTGACGCCGCCGACGAGAAACACCACGCGCTCCTTGAGCAGGCGCGAGTAGATGTCGTAGGCGCGCTCGCCGCGGCCGCTCTGCTCCACCACCATCGGCACCAGACCGAGGTTCTGCGGGGCCTGCAGCTGGCCGGCCGACGGCGGCAGCATCCCGGCGAAGGACTGGTGGTTGAAATCGATCATTTGGCGATGTCCATGAGTTCGTCGAAGCTCACCGCGGCAGCGGTGGTCTTGGCTTGCGCCAGCACCCACTCCACCACCTCGTCTTCCAGCACCACCGCCTGCACTTCCTGCAGACGGCGCGGGTCGGTGTAGTACCACTTGATCATCTCGGCCGGATTCTCGTAGTTCATGGCCTGCTGCGCCACCAGTTCGCGCACCTTGTCGGGCGAGGGCTGCAGCTGGTTGACGCGGGCGATCTCGCCGACCAGCAGGCCGAGCTTGACGCGCGCCTGCGCCTCTTCGACAAAGATCTCCGGCGCCAGCGGCACGTCCTTGGCGTTGGGGATGCCCTTGGACTCGAGGTCGGCGCGGGTGATCTGCATCAGGCGGCGGATCTCGGTATCGACCAACGACTTCGGCAGGTCGATGTCGGGCATCTCGCGCAGCTTCTGCATCACCGCGGTCTTGGCGCGCGACTGCAGACGGCGGACGACTTCGCGTTCCACATTGGCGCGCACTTCGCGGCGCAGCTCGTCGAGGTCACCGCTCTCGACCCCGAGTACCTTGGCGAAGTCGGCGTCGACCTCGGGCAGCACCGGACCCTCGACCGCCTTGACCGTGACCTTGAACTGCGCGGTTTTGCCGGCGATGTCGGTGGCGCGGTAGTCGGCCGGGAAGGTAAGGTCGAACTCGACCACGTCCTTGGCCGACTTGCCGGTGACGGCATTCTCAAAGTCGGGGAGCATCTGGCCGGTGCCAAGCACGAAGGGGAAGTCGCTGCCCTGGCCACCCGGCATCGGCGCACCCTCAAGGGTCGATTCAAAATCCACCGTGACGCGGTCGTCGGCCTGGGCGGCACGCTTGGCCGCCTTGTAGCTGACGCGCTGCTTGCGCAGGATCTCGAGCGTGGTGTCGACATGCTTGTCATCGACCTCGAGCGACTCGCGCTCGAAAGACCAACTGGCCACGTCGCCGAGGTCGATCTCCGGGTAGACCTCGAAATGCGCCTCGAACAGCAGGTCGGTCTGGCCGTCACCCGGCTTGGGCTCGAACTGCGGCATGCCGGCAACACGCAACTGGTGGGTGTTGGCAGTCAGGGTGAAGGCGTCGCGCAGCTGGTCGCCGACCACCTCCTGGCGCACCTGCTGGCCATACTGGCGATCGACCAGCTTGACCGGGGCCTTGCCCTTGCGAAAGCCCTTGATATCGACAGTGCGGGCGAGCTGGCTCAGGCGGCGGTGGGCTTCGGCCTCGATGCCGGCGAGGGGGATGGCGAGATTGGCCTTGCGCTTGAGGCCGGCGACGGTTTCGATGGTGGTGGCTGCCATGGCTGTCTGTTGGGTGCGGACCACAGGTCCTGATCAGGAAGAACCGCGCATTATAGCCCGAGCCCGGGCCCGCGATAACAGCACTGGGGCACGGCGGTATGGCTGAGGTGGTGCGACCGAGAGGACTCGAACCTCCACAGGGTTGCCCCCGACAGGACCTAAACCTGTTGCGTCTACCAATTTCGCCACGGTCGCGGCGGGAAAGCCGACGCTTTCCGGAGTGGTCTCGCGCAGAGTTTACCCGCCGCGACGGGGCTATGATTGCGGCCAGACAAAAGGGGCCAGGGCAGCCGCGGGGTCAGGGCATTGCAGGTCGATCACTACGAGAACTTCCCGGTGGCATCCATCGCCCTGCCGCGCCGCTTCCGCGAGCCGGTGCGCTGGGTCTACCACTTTGCGCGCAGCGCCGACGACTTTGCCGACGAGGGCGACCTGCCGGCCGACGAGCGGCTGCGGCGGCTGGGCGAATACCGCGCGCTGCTGGCGGCCATCGGCCGCGGCGAGACGCCGGCACACCCCATCCTCGGGCCGCTCGCCGGGGTGATCCGCCACCACGACATCCCGCTCGCATGGCTCACCGACCTGCTCAGCGCCTTCGAGCAGGACGTCACGGTGACGCGCTACGCCACTTATGCCGAACTGGCCGACTACTGCCGGCGCTCCGCCAACCCCGTCGGCCGCATCCTGCTGCATATCTTCGGCCAGGCCACGCCGAGGAACTTGGCACTGTCGGACGGCATCTGCACCGCCCTGCAGCTCATCAACTTCTGGCAGGACGTGGCAGTGGATTGGCGCAAGGGCCGCGTCTACCTGCCGCAGGAAGACCTGGTGCGTTTTAACGTCGGCGAGGCGCAGATCGCTGCGGCACGCGCCGACGGCCGCTGGCAGGCGCTGATGCGTTTCGAGGTCGACCGCGCCCTGCGCATGCTGCAGGGCGGCGCGCCCTTGGGCTTGGCGCTGCCCGGGCGGCTCGGGCTGGAGATCCGCCTCATCGTGCTGGGCGGCGAGACGGTGCTGCGCAAGATTCATTCGGTACAGGGCGATGTGTTCGCGCAGCGGCCGGTGGTGGGCGGCCTCGACATGCTGCGGGTGCTGCCGCGGGCGCTGTTCCCGCGCCTGGCCGGGCGGGTGATGCGCGGGCTGGAGGCGCAGGGGTGATCGATCCGCGACCGGCAGAGCGCATCAGGGCCCGGCGACCCGTTGCCGAAACGCCTGTTGCGGTGCCGGGCGGTACTGCCAGCAAAGGGCGGGCGGCGCGATGACCCCCGATGCCTACTGCGCCGACATCTGCCGCAAGGCCGGCTCGAGCTTCACCCTGAGCTTTCGCCTGCTGCCGGCGCCGCGGCGCCGCGCCATGACCGCGCTCTACGCCTTCTGCCGCGCGGTGGACGATGTGGTGGACGACATCCGCGACCCGGTACCGGCCTTTACCGTGCTGCAGTGGTGGCGCGACGAGGTCGGCCGCCTGTACGACGGCGCGCCGCGCCACCCGGTGACGCGCGCGCTGCTGCCGGCGGTGCGCGACTACGCGCTGCCGCGTGCGCACTTCGACGCCATCCTCGATGGCATGGCGATGGACCTGCAGCACGCCGGCTTTGCCGACTTTGACGCGCTGCGCCTGTATTGCCACCGCGTGGCCGGGGTGGTGGGACTGCTCTCGGCGCGCATCTTCGGGTATGCGGATGTCGGCACCGAGACCTATGCCGACAAGCTCGGCCTGGCGCTACAACTCACCAACATCATCCGCGACGTCGGCGAGGACGCGCTGCGTGGCCGCATCTACCTGCCGGCCGACGAGCTGCGGGCACACGGCGTGCTGCCGGCCGACGTGCTGGCGCGGCGCGAGACGCCGGAGTTCCTCGCGCTGATGGTCGCGCAGGTGGCGCGGGCGCGGGCCGCATACGATGAGGCGCTGGCCGCCCTGCCGGCCTGCGACCGGCGCGCGCAGCGGCCGGGTCTGATGATGGCCGCGGCCTATCGGACCCTGCTGGACGAGATCGAGGCCGGTGGTTGCCATGTGCTGCGCGAAAAAACCAGCCTGCCGCCGCTGCGCAAGGCGCTGATCGGCCTGCGGGTGGCGCTGACCGGGCGGGTGTGATGGCTGCGGGCGGTGCGCCGCGCAGCAGTGCGCGAACGAGTGTGGCCGTGGTCGGCGCCGGCTGGGCTGGGCTGGCCTGCGCAGTCACCCTGGTCGAGGCCGGCTGCCGGGTGAGCGTGTTCGAGGCCGGCAAGGCGCCGGGCGGGCGGGCGCGCAGCGTGGCCGGCGACGATGCGCTGGGCACCGTGGACAACGGCCAGCACGTGCTCATCGGCCCCTACCGCGAGACCTTCGCGCTCATGGACCGCCTCGGCGTGGACCGGCGGCAGGTGCTGCGGCGTCTGCCATTGGCGCTGCGCGCCACCGATGGCTTGAGATTGCACGTGCCGGCTTGGCCGCTGGGGCTCGGCACGCTGGCGGGGCTGCTCGGCACGCTGGCGGGGCTGCTCGGCGCGCGCGGGCTGGGCCCCGGCGGGCGGCGGGCGCTGCTGCGTGTCGCACGCGGCGTGCAGGCCATGCTCGCGGCGCCCGACCGCACGGTGGCGGCCTGGCTGGGCGAGATGCGGCAGCCGGATGAGCTGGCGCACCGGCTGTGGGCGCCGCTCTGTGTGGCCGCGCTCAACACACCGGCGGAGCGCGCATCGGCCCGGGTGTTCGCGCGGGTGCTGCACGACGGGCTGCTGACGGCCGGTGCGACAGCGAGCATCGAGGTGCCGGCGCGTCCGCTGGGCGAATTGCTGCCGGAGCCGGCGCTGGCCTGGCTGCGGGCGCAAGGCGCCGAGGTGCGGCTGGGGGAGCGGGTGACGGGGTTGGATCGCGATGCGGTTAGCGAAGGGACACTGGGCGGTGCGGTTAGCGAAGGGACACTGGCAAGCGACACGACCGCTTCTGTCCGCGGCGCAATGGGGCTGTTCAGCGACACCGCCGCCGCGACGACTCCCAAGGAGTCGTCTGCCGCGTCCGTGTCGCAGAGAGACGTTTGTGGCGCACCATCGAAAGGCGCATCCGCAGGTTGGCACGTCGGAACCCTCCGCGGCTGCGCCGGCCCCTTCGACGCGGTGGTGGTGGCGGTGGCGCCGCATCAGGCCGCGGCACTCATTGAGCCGCATGCCGATGTCGCGACACTCGCCCGCCTGCGCGGGCTCGAGTACGAGGCCATCGCGACGGTGCATCTGCGGCTGGCGACACCGCTTCCAACAATGAGCGGCCCCCTGCTGCTTTTGCACGATGGCCCGGGAGAATGGCTGATCGACCATGGTGACGGCCGTGCGAGCGTGGTGGTGAGCGCCTGGCGGCCAAACCTGCTCTCGGCCACTGACCGGCAAGACTGCGAGCGAACAAGCGCGAACACCTTTGACACCCCCACCGCTGCACTGGATGCTGCGGTGCGCGCGCAGTTGCAGCGCCTCTTCCCTGCCCAGCCCGCCGTCGTCGCCAGCCGCACCCTGGTCGAGAAGCGCGCCACCTTTGCCTGCACACCGGGGCTGCAGCGGCCCGGTCACACCACTGGCGCGGCGGGGCTGTGGCT
>VEQZ01000033.1 GCA_018882975.1 Rhodocyclaceae bacterium
GTGCTGGTCGGCGAATTCACCCTGCTGGGGGTGACCCGCCCGCTCAATCTGACACTCAACAACTTCCGCTGCGGCATTCATCCCAAGCTGCAAAAGGAGGTCTGCGGGGCAGATGCCAGCGCCGTGATCAAGCGCTCCGATTTCGGCATGACCTACGGCCTGCCGGCCATCGGCGACAGCGTGCGGCTGCTGATCCAGGTCGAAGCGGTCAAGGACTGAGCGGCGCGGCCTTCAAAAGGGCTGACAAGCTCCGTCGCCGCCGTATACTGCGCGGTTTTTCCGGCGCGGGCCGGGGGCGGAGACGCGATGAGCAAGCCGCTGGTGGGTGTGGTGATGGGCAGCGACAGCGACTGGCCGGTGATGCAGCACGCCGTCGAGCAACTCAAGGCCTTTGGCGTGCCGCACGAGGCCGAAGTGGTGTCAGCGCACCGCACCCCCGACCGCATGTTCGACTACGCCGCCAGCGCCGCCGAACGCGGCCTCGTCTGCATCATCGCCGGTGCCGGCGGCGCCGCCCACCTGCCGGGCATGATCGCCTCCAAGACCACCCTTCCGGTGCTCGGCGTGCCGGTGACCAGCAAGGCACTCGGTGGCCTCGACTCGCTGCTTTCGATCGCGCAAATGCCCAAGGGCGTGCCGGTCGCCACCTTTGCCGTGGGCGAGGCCGGCGCTGCCAACGCCGGGCTGTTCGCCGTCGCCCTCTTGGCCCGCACCGACGCCGCACTGGCCCGCCAGCTCGCCGACTTCCGCCGCCAGCAGACCGCCAAGGTCGAGGCGATGAAGCTGCCCGGCCCATGAGCGGCCGAGCCCCCATCCTCCCCGGCGCCATGCTCGGCGTGCTCGGCGGCGGCCAACTCGGCCGCATGTTCGTGCACTCGGCGCAGGCGATGGGCTACCGCGTGACCGTGCTCGACCCCGACCCGCACGCGCCGGCCGGTGCCGCCGCCGACCGCCACCTCTGCGCCGCCTACGACGACGCGCAGGCGCTCGACGAACTCGCCGCCACCTGCGCCGCCGTCACCACCGAATTCGAGAACGTGCCAGCCAATGCCATGCGCCGGCTGGCGCAGCACACCCGCGTCGCGCCCTCGGCCGACGCCGTCGCCATCGCCCAGGACCGCATCCGCGAGAAGCACTTCTTCCGCGACGCCGGCCTTGGCGTGGTGCCCTTCGCCGTGCTGCGCAGCGCCGCCGACATCACGCCGGACGCCTGCGCCGGCTGCCTGCCCGGTATCCTCAAGATTGCGCGTCTGGGCTACGACGGCAAGGGCCAGGTGCCGGTGGCGACGCTGGACGAGGTCCGCGCCGCCTTTGCCAGCCTCACCGGCGTCGAGTGCATCCTGGAGAAGCGCGTCGACCTCGCCTGCGAGGTGTCGGTGGTGCTGGCGCGCGGCGACGATGGCGCGGTGCGCTGTTTCCCGGTCGGCGAGAACCAGCACCGGCAAGGCATCCTCGACCTCACCATCGTCCCGGCGCGGGTCGCCGCCACCACTGCCACCACCGCGGTGGAGATGGCAACCCGGCTGGCCAACGCGCTGGGCTATGTCGGCACCCTCGGCGTCGAGCTGTTCGTGTTGCGGGGTGGCGAGGTGCTGGTCAACGAGATCGCGCCGCGCCCGCACAACAGCGGCCATTACACGCAGGACGCGACCTTCTCCAGCCAGTTCGACCAGCAGGTGCGGGCGCTGTGTGGCCTGCCGCTGGGCGACCCGGGCCTGATGAGCCCAGTGGCCATGCTCAACGTGATGGGCGACATGTGGGCCGGCGGCACGCCCGACTGGCCCGCCGTGCTCGCCCACGACGGCGCTCGCCTGCACCTCTACGGCAAGAAGGAGGCGCGCCCGGGCCGCAAGATGGGCCACATCAATGTGCTGGCGCGCGACGCCGACGCGGCGGCAGCCGCCGCCGAGGCGCTGCGCGGCGTGCTGGGCCATGGCGCGGCCGGGGCGGGCGCCGCCGTGCGCGAAACCCTGGCGGCCCGCTGATGGGCGAGCTCTGGGCGGTCGCGCTCATCCTCGGCGCACTGGAAGGTCTGACCGAGTTCCTGCCGGTCTCGTCCACCGGCCACCTGATCATCGCCGGGCACCTGCTCGGCTGGACCGACGAGACCAGCAAGGCCTTCAAGATCTTCATCCAGCTTGGCGCGATTCTCGCCGTATGTTGGATCTACCGTGACCGCCTGTTCCGCCTGCTGCGCGGCCTTGGCAGCGACCCGGTCGAGCAGCGCCTCGCGCTGCATCTGGCCATTGCCTTCCTGCCGGCAGCCGTGCTCGGCGTGTTGTTCCACAGCATCATCAAGGGCCTGCTGTTCGGCCCCGTCACCGTTGCCGCCGCGCTGGTGGCGGGCGGCGTCGCCATCCTGCTGATCGACCGCGGCGACCGCGTGCCGATCACCCACAGCATCGACGCGCTCGACGCGCGGCTCGCGCTCAAGCTAGGCCTCGCGCAGGCGCTGGCGCTGTTCCCCGGCGTGTCACGTTCGGGGGCGACCATCATCGGCGGGCTGTGGCTAGGCCTGTCGAGGCCGGCGGCGGCCGAATTCTCCTTCTTTCTTGCCATCCCGACCATGGTGGCGGCCACCGCCTACGACCTCTACAAGAGCCGTGACCTGCTCCACGCCGATGACCTCGGCTTGTTCGCCATCGGTTTTGCCGCCGCTTTCGTCACCGGCCTGATCGCGGTGCGCGGCTTTGTCGGCTGGGTGTCATCGCGCGGCTTCGCGCCGTTTGCCTGGTACCGCATCGGCTTCGGCCTGCTGGTGCTGGCGACCTGGTGGACCGGGGCGGTGGCATGGACCGCCGACTGAACCCGGCCCGCGCCGACCACAGTCGCCCCGGGCGCAGCCGCCCGGGAAGCGACACGCCGGGCCACGCTGCATGATCCGCCTCGAACCCTACCGGCGCACCCTGGCCGAGGCGGCTTTTCGCCGGTCCCTGTGGCCCTCGGTGCTGGCGCGTCTGCCGCTCGGCATGGCTTCGCTGTCGCTGCTGCTGGCGGTGCAGGCGCAGACCGGCAGCAACCGGCTGGCCGGGATCGCCAGCGGACTCTATGTGCTGGGTCTGGGCATCGTCGCGCCGTTGGCCGGTCGCGCCATCGACCGCTTTGGCCCCGGCCCGCTGCTGCGGCTCACCGGCCTCGTCTATCCGGCGGTCATGACGATGCTGGCGTGGGCGGTGGCCAGCGGCCAGCCGGCGTGGCTTTGGATGCTGCTTGCGGTGCTCGGTGGGGTGAGCCTGCCGCACATCACCGCGCAGATGCGCAGCGCCATTCCCGGCTTGCTGCCAGGGCGTGCCGAACAGCAGGTCGCCTTCACCATCGACACGCTGGTGATCGAGTTCGTCTTTATGGTGGGTCCGCCCTTGGCCGGGCTCTTCCTTGCGCTCGGCCAACCGCTGGCCGCCACGCTCGCAGCCGGCGCCTGCGGTGGCTTTGGTGCGTGGTGGTTCCTCACCACGCCGGCGGTGCGCGGCTGGGCGCCGCACCCCGGCCGCGCCAGCGAGCGCTCGCTGCTCGGCGCTCTGCGCGAGTCCGGGCTGCGCGCGATTCTCGCCAGTTGCCTGTTCTACGCACTCTGTTTCGGTCTGTTCGAGGCCGGCATCGCCAGCTACTGCCAGCAACTCGGTGCGCCGCAGCACACCGGTTGGCTGCTCGGCATCACCAGCATCACCAGTGCCAGTGCCGTGTTGCTCTATGGCAGCCGCGAATGGGGTGGGCGGCTTGCGCTGCATTACCGTCTCGGCATGCTGGCCACCGGCGCACTGCTGTTGGTCTGCGCGCTGGCCGGCGACCTGCTCACGCTGTACCTGCTCGCCGCGCTCGCGTCCACGCCCATGGCGACGGTGCTCGCCGCGCAGAACATGCTGGTGGTCAAGGTCGCACCGGCCGGCCGTGTGGCCGAATGCTACACGTGGGTTGGTACCTCCTTGTTGTTCGGCGTCTCCGGCGGGCTCGCGGCGGGCGGCTTGCTCAGCGGCAGCGATGCGGCGCCGCTGGCCATCGCCGCCGCGGGTGTCAGCGCCCTGCTCGCGGCGGCGGTGGCCTGGCGCGCCGTGCGCCATATCGGGGCATGACCGCGCGCAGCCGCACCATGCGGGTGCCGGGGTGGTGTGGGCGGACCCGCCAAGTGTCCGGTCTGTCCGGAGGCTTATGGCACAATCGCGGGTCGCAGCGATTAGCGGCAAGGTCTTGCGGTGTCGCCCGCTGTTCGGGCCGCCGCCACGCAGGCTGGAACGATTTATGCTTTATCCGTCGGGTTGCGGCCGTCCGCGCAACCCCGCTACCCCCGACAAACGCACAGACAGCTTAAGGAGCACAGCATGGCAGTCGCCAAGGTCATGAGCCTGATCAAGGAGAACGAGGTCCGCTTCGTCGATTTCCGTTTCACCGACACCCGCGGCAAGGAGCAGCACGTCGGCGTGCCGATCTCGGCCTTCTCCGAAGACAAGTTCACCGAGGGCCATGCCTTCGACGGTTCGTCGATCGCCGGCTGGAAGGGCATTCAAGCGTCCGACATGCTGCTCATGCCGGACCCTGACTCGGCCTACATCGACCCGTTCATGGACGAGACCACGCTGGTGCTGACCTGCGACGTGGTCGAGCCCTCCGATGGCAAGGGTTATGACCGCGATCCGCGCTCGATCGCGCGTCGAGCCGAGGCATACCTCAAGAGCAGCGGCATCGGCGACACCGCATATTTCGGCCCCGAACCCGAGTTCTTCATCTTCGACAGCGTCGAGTGGAAGGTCGACATGTCGGGTTCTTACTGCAAGGTGTTCTCCGAAGAAGCCGCCTGGTCCACCGGCGACAAGTTCGAAGGCGGCAACCTCGGCCACCGTCCGACCGTCAAGGGTGGCTACTTCCCGGTGCCGCCGGTCGACAGCCTCAACGACATCCGCGCCGCCATGTGCATCGCGCTGGAAGAGGTCGGCATCCCGGTCGAAGTGCACCACCATGAGGTCGCCACCGCCGGCCAGTGCGAGATCGGCACCATGTTCTCCAGCCTGGTCAAGCGCGCCGACTGGACGCAGATGCTCAAGTACGTGGTGCACAACACCGCCGCCGCTTACGGCAAGACCGCGACCTTCATGCCCAAGCCCATCGTCGGCGACAACGGCTCCGGCATGCACGTCCACCAGTCGATCTGGAAGGACGGCAAGAACCTGTTCGCCGGCACTGGTTACGCCGGCCTGAGCGAGTTCGCGCTGTATTACATCGGCGGCATCATCAAGCACGCCAAGGCGCTCAACGCCATCACCAACCCCGGCACCAACAGCTACAAGCGTCTGGTCCCGGGCTTCGAAGCCCCGGTCAAGCTGGCCTACTCGGCACGCAACCGTTCGGCCTCGATCCGCATCCCGTATGTGCAGAGCGACAAGGCCCGCCGCATTGAAGTGCGCTTCCCCGACCCGACCGCAAACCCCTATCTGGCATTTGCAGCGCTGATGATGGCTGGCTTGGACGGCATCCAGAACAAGATTCACCCGGGCGAGGCTTCGGACAAGAACCTGTACGATCTGCCGCCGGAAGAGGACGCGAAGATCCCGACCGTCTGCTCGAGCCTGGAGCAAGCCCTTGAGGCGCTGGACAAGGACCGCGACTTCCTGACCCGCGGCGGCGTGTTCAGCAACGAGATGATCGACGCCTACATCGAACTCAAGATGGAAGAGGTCACACGCTTCCGCATGACCACCCATCCGATCGAGTACGACATGTACTACAGCCTCTAAGGACTAAACAGCCTGCAGGGGCTGCGCCGCGGTGCCGGGCTCAGGGTGGCCCGGCGCATCGGTCAAGTGACGGGGGCGGCGCAGGCCGCCCCTTTTTTTGCGTGCGAAGCACCGTAATATGGGCTGATGAAGACCCCATCGCTGCGTGCGCCATCCTGCCCGCGCCCCCGGCCCGCGTGCGCACTGGCCCTGTTCCGGGGTCTGCTCGGCCTTGCCCTGTGCGTCGGCGTGCCCGCGGCGCATGCCGTCGGGTCGGCCGATGCCAGCACCGCCAGCGCAGGCAATCTGCCCGGCACGGCGCCAAGCCGACCGGCGCCGCCGACCCCGCTCTACCGCTACACCGACGCGCAGGGGCGCACGGTCTACACCAATCGTCCGCCGCCGGCCGGCGTGCACGCACGCGCGTTGCCCTATGTCCCCTCGCCACCGCAGCGGCCGCAGCCGCCGGCCGCGCCGCGTCCGCCGCCGGGTGCCGATGCGTCGCTCACCGTGCCGCGGGCCCTCGACGTTCCCGGGCCGGGCCAGCAGCGGGTCCTGATCGAACAGCTGGCGAAACAGGTGGAGGCCTTGCACGCGGCGCGCAATGCACTAAAAGAGGGCGAAGCGGTCAGAAACGGAGATGAACGGAACTATCAGCGCTACCTCGACCGCGTGCAGGTTCTGCGCGACGCGGTCACCCGGCAGGAAGGCGTCGTCGAGGCGCTGCAGGGGCAAGTGCGTCTGCTCGGCGCGGGCGCCCTGCTCGAGTAGCCGCGCGACCACGCCGGGCTGCCACAGCGCACGCGGCCCGAGCGGCTCGGCCGAGCGCGCGACCTGGCCGCCGGGCCCAGCTGACCTGTGCGACCCGGGCCTGATTCTTGCTCGGAGGTGTTGGTGATCCGATCATGACCATGGCGCCTCCCAACTTTGCCCTCGACACGCTGGCCACGGCGGTGCTGTTCGTCGATGCCGACCTGCGCATCGTCCACGCCAATGCCGCTGCCGAGAACCTGCTGCGTGCGAGTTCGCGTACGTTGGTCGGCGCGCCCTTGCCCAAGTTCTTCCTCGATTGCGCACGCGTCCGGCAGGTGGCGGCACGGGTGCTCGCCGAGAGCTGCCCGCATACCGAGCACGAACTGGTGTTCGCGCGCGCCGACAACGAGGTGTCGGTGTCGCTCACCGCAAGCCCGATGCAGAGCCCCCCGGGCGCTTTCGCCATCGAGCTGCGCGCCCAGGACCACCACCACCGGGTCGAACGCGAGGAGCGCCAGCACAGCCTGCAGGAGGCCAACCGGGTGCTGCTGCGCAACCTCGCGCACGAGATCAAGAACCCGCTCGGCGGCATCCGCGGCGCCGCACAACTGTTGCAGCGCGAGTTGCGTGACGCCGACCAGCGCGAGTACACCGAGGTCATCATCGCCGAGGCCGACCGCCTGCAGTCTTTGATGGACCGCTTGCTCACGCCGCACCGCCTGCCGCGCGTCGAGTCGATCAGCATCCACGAGGTGCTGGAGCGGGTGCGCGCGCTGCTGCTGGCCGACAGCGCCACGCTGCATGGCGACAGCATCGAGGTCGAGCGTGACTACGATGTCAGCCTGCCGCAATTGCTGGCTGACCGCGAGCAGCTGATCCAGGTCTTTCTCAACATCGGGCGCAATGCCATGCAGGCGCTCGCCGGCCGCGACCACCGCCGCATCACCCTGCGCACGCGGGCGGCGCGGCAGGTGACGCTGGCGCGTCAGCGCCACCGCGTCGCGCTCAAGGTGCAGGTGATCGACAATGGCCCCGGCATTCCCGCCGACCTGCGGCAGCGCATCTTCTACCCACTGGTTTCCGGCCGCGAGGACGGCAGCGGGCTCGGTCTGTCCATCGCGCAGACATATGTGCACCAGCACAATGGCCTGATCGACTGCGAGAGCACCCCCGGCCGCACCTGTTTCACCGTGCTGCTGCCTTTCAACCATCCGCCTGCCGGAGCGCAGTGACCATGCCCCACAAATCTGTCTGGATCGTCGACGACGACCGCTCGATCCGCTGGGTCTTTGAAAAAGCCCTGCAGCGCGAGGGCATCCCGTGCCGCTTGTTCGAGTCGGCCAATGATGCGCTGGCCCTGCTGTCGTCGGAGCCGCCGCAGGTGGTGGTGAGCGACATTCGCATGCCCGGGGCTTCCGGCATCACCCTGCTGGAAAGGATCCGCGCCGAGCAGGCGCAGGTGCCGGTCATCATCATGACCGCCTACTCCGACCTCGAGAGCGCGGTGTCGGCGTTTCAGGGCGGTGCCTTCGAATACCTGCCCAAGCCCTTCGATGTCGACGCGGCGGTCGAACTCATCCGCAAGGCGCTCGACGAGAGTCGGCGCAACACCGAGGACACCGAGCCGCAGGAAGACGTGCCGGAGATGCTCGGCCAGGCGCCGGCCATGCAGGAGGTGTTCCGCGCCATCGGTCGGCTGTCGCAGTCGCACGCCACCGTGCTGATCACCGGCGAGTCGGGCTCGGGCAAGGAACTGGTGGCGCGCGCCTTGCACCGTCACAGCCCGCGTGCTGGCCGGCCTTTCATCGCCATCAACACCGCGGCCATCCCGCGTGACCTGCTGGAATCGGAACTGTTCGGCCACGAGCGTGGCGCCTTCACCGGCGCGCAGACGGCGCGGCAGGGCCGCTTCGAGCAGGCCGAGGGCGGCACCCTGTTCCTCGACGAGATCGGCGACATGCCGGCCGAATTGCAGACGCGCCTGCTGCGCGTGCTGTCCGACGCGCACTTTTACCGGGTCGGGGGCTTGCAGCCGATCCGCTCCAATGTGCGCGTCATCGCCGCGACCCACCAGGACCTCGAGCAGCGGGTGCGCGACGGCCTGTTCCGCGAGGACCTTTACCACCGGCTCAACGTCATCCGCTTGCGCCTGCCGGCGCTGCGCGAGCGCAATCAGGACATCCCGCTGCTGGCTCGGCACTTCCTGCAGCACAGCGCGCGCGAACTCGGCGTCGAGGCCAAGCGCCTCTCCGACAACGCGCTGCGCTATCTCGGCGGTCTGCCCTTTCCCGGCAATGTGCGACAACTCGAGAACCTCTGCCACTGGCTCACGGTCATGGCGCCAGGGCAGACGGTGGAGATCGCTGACCTGCCGCCCGACCTGCGCGGCATTGGTGTCAGCGGCCCTGGTGGCAGCAGCGGCGACTGGACCTCGCAACTCGACCGCCACGCCGACGAGTCCCTGCTGCGCGGCGAGCGCGGCATCATCGACCGCCTGACGCGCGACTTCGAGCGCACGCTCATCGTGCGCGCCCTGCAGCACACCGGCGGACGCCGTGTCGAGGCGGCGCAGTTGCTCGGCCTCGGCCGCAACACGCTCACCCGCAAAGTACAGGAGCTTGGCATCGGCGCGACCGCCGACGAGGAGTAGGTCGGATCAGCCCACGGCCACACCGAGCGCGCTGCCGATCACCCAGGTCACGCCCGCTGCCGCCAAGCCGATGAGCAGCATGCGCAACGCCGAGCGCAGCACCGCCGCGCCGGAGAACAGCGCCACTGCGGCACCCACCAGCAGCAGCGCCAGCGAGGACACCACCACGGCACCGGTCAGCGCCTGCGTGCCATCGGCCAGCAGGAAGGGCAGCAGCGGCAGCACCGCGCCGATGCAGAACGAGCCGAACGAGGCGATGGCGGCGCGCCATGGCGAGGCGAGGCTGTCCGGGTCGAGGCCGAGTTCCTCGCGCGCCAGCGTGGCCAGCGCGCGGTCGGGGTCGGCGATCAGCGCATCAGCGGCGCGGCGCGCGGCCTCGCGGTCCATGCCGCGCGCTTCGAAGATGGTCGCCAGTTCGCCGGCTTCGGCCTCGGGGTAGGCCTCGAGTTCGGCGCGTTCGAGCGCGATCTGGTTGTCGTGGAGTTCACGCTGGGCGCGCACCGACACGTACTCGCCTGCCGCCATCGACAGACTGCCGGCGAGCAAGCCGGCAAAGCCTGCCAGCAATACGGCCTGATCGCCCGCACCCGAGCCGGCCATGCCGAACATCAGGCTCAGGTTGGAGACCAGCCCATCGTTGATGCCGAACACCGCCGCGCGCAGGTCATGGCCGCCGGCCAGCGCACGGTGCCGCCGTTCCGCGTCCTCGCCGTGTCCGTGGGTATACACCGACATGCCACGCACCTTGAGCGCGGCCAGGAGCGGCCGCAGCGTGGCCGGACGCCAGCGGCGCAGCAACAGCACCACCAGACGCGCGCGCAGCGACGGTCGCCACGCCGGCGGGGTGATGCCCCGTTGCGCCAGCCGTTCCGCCCAGAGCGCCGCCTGCCGGTCGGCTTCGGCAGCGAGTTCAAGGAAAAGGTGCTGGCGCGGCGTGCCAGACTCGGCGTCCGACACATGCCGGTACAGCCATGCTGACTGCCGCTCCTCGGCCCAGGATTCCAGCAGATGCGCGGCGTCGTGCGGGTTCAGATGAGCTTCCAGAACATCCACCACGACGGGTCGCTCTCACGGCCCTTGAGGTAGGGGCTGTCGGGGAAGTTCTTCTCGAGCACGCGCAGTGCGTCGTCGCGCAGGTCGGGCATGCCCATCTCGTTGTAGGCGCGCACCATCAGCGCCAGTGCCTCCTGGTTGGCCGGCGCCTGCGGGTAATTCTGCAGCGAATACTGCGCGCGGTTGACCACCGCCACGAAGGCGCCGCGCTTGAAGTAATAGCGGGCCACATGAACTTCGCCCGAGGCCAGCGCGTTGAGCAGATAGGTCATGCGTGCGCCGGAGTCCTCGGCGTACTTGCTCTCCGGGTAGCGCGCGATCAGCAGCTTGAAGGCTTCGAAGGACTCGCGCGCGGCCTTGGGGTCGCGCTCGGTCGGGTCCTGGCTGCTCACCAGGCGGAACAGGCTGCGGTCGTCGATGAAGTTGGCAAGGCCCTTGAGGTAGTAGGCGTAGTCGACGTTCGGATGGTTGGGGTGCAGCCGCACAAAGCGGTCCGCCGCGGCCAGCGTCTGCTCGATCTCGCCTTTTTTGTAATAGACGTAGATGACCTCGAGTTGCGCCTGCTGCGCGTAACGCCCGAACGGGTAGCGCGACTCGAGCTTCTCGAAGAGGCTTGCCGCCTTGTCGTAGTTGCCGTCGGCCAACTCGGCGCGCGCCTCGGTATAGAACTTGGAGGCGGACCAACCCTTGGTCTTGTCGTCCTTGTTGTCGGCGCTGCCGCAGGCAGCGAGCAGGGCGACGAGGGTAATTGCCGTTAGACTACGCTTCATGCGCGAGGCCCTCGATGAGTGGGACGATTATAGCGAAAGCGACGTTCAGGCCCCGCCCGCCGATGCGCCTGCCGCGCTGACCCTGCAGGCGCCGGCCGATGCGCTCGGCGAGCGACTTGACCGCGTCCTCGCCCGACTGCTGCCGGACTACTCGCGCAACCGCCTGCAGACTTGGATCGAGGAAGGGCGGGTCAGCGTCGATGGCATCGCCCGCGCCGGCAAGTACAAGCTGTTCGGCCATGAGACGCTGAAGGTCACGCCGGCCACCGAGATCGCCGCGCTGGCCGACGCCGCCGAGGACATCCCGCTGCGGGTGGTCCACGCCGACGCCGACATCATCATCGTCGACAAGCCGGCCGGGCTGGTGGTGCACCCCGGCAGCGGCATCGCCAACGGCACCCTGCTCAACGCGCTGCTGCACCATTTCCCCGAGACGGCGGGTGTGCCGCGCGCTGGCATCGTGCATCGACTCGACCGTGATACCAGCGGACTGATGGTGGTCGGCCGCACGCTGCGCGCGCAGACGCGCCTGGTCGAGGCGATGAAGGCGCGGCAAATCGGCCGCACCTACACCGCGCTCGCCACCGGTCGGCTCGAGTCGAGCCAGTGGGTCGACGCGCCGGTGGGCCGCGACCCGCGGCACCGCACGCGCATGGCGGTGGTGCCGTCCGGCCGCGAGGCGCGCACCTTCATCGAGCCGCTTGAGTTGCTGCCGGGCGCGACCCTGCTCGACTGCACGCTGGAGACCGGCCGCACCCATCAGATCCGCGTGCACTGCCGCTACATCGGCCACCCCTTGGTCGGGGATCCGGTTTACCTCACGCGCAAGCCGGCCTCGCCCCTGCTGGCCGCCTTTCCGCGCCAGGCCTTGCACGCGCGCCGGCTGGAGTTGCCGCACCCGGTCAGCGGCGAGGCCTGCGCCTGGGACAGCCCCTTGCCAGCGGACCTGCGTGATCTGCTGGAGGCCTTGCGTGACGATGCGGCCTGAGGCATGCCCGCGTCGGGTCCGGCGACCATGACCCGCGGCGTCGCGCCCACTCCGCCGGGCGCGTCGGACCGGCCGCTGGCGCGGCCAGCCGGTTGGCCGTCTGCTTGGCTAACCCCCGAGTGGCCGGCGCCGGCGAATGTGCGGGCGCTGTGCACCACCCGCATCGGCGGTGCCAGTGGCGGCCCTTGGGCTGGCCTGAATCTCGCCGCGCATGTCGGCGACGACCCGGCGGCAGTCGCTGCCAACCGCGCGCTGCTGCGTGCCTACCTGCCGGCCGAGCCGGTGTGGCTGGCACAGGTGCATGGCGTGTGCGTCATCGACCCGGCCTCGCAGGAGCCCCGCGCCACGCCACCCGAGGCTGACGCCGCGCGCACTTGCGCCATCGATACGCCCTGTGCCGTGCTCACCGCCGACTGCTTGCCGGTGCTGCTGTGCGATGGCGGATGCTCTGCCGAGGGCGCTGCAACCCGGGCCGCTGCAACCGAGGTCGCCTCAATACATGCCGGCTGGCGCGGGTTGGCCGATGGCGTGCTCGAGGCCACCGCGGCGGCGATGCGAACGCGCCCGCAGGACTGGCTGGCGTGGATCGGGCCGTGCATCGGGCCGGACGCCTTCGCGTGCGACGACGATGTGGTCGATGCCTTCTGCGCCGAGCATCCCGAGGCGCGCAGCGCCTTCCGCCCGCACCCCGCGCAGCCCGGCAAGTGGCTTGGCGACCTGCCGGCCATCGCCCGCCAGCGGCTGGTCGCGCTCGGCGTGCCGCCGGCCGCCATCCACGGCGGCGGCCTCTGCACCGTGAGCGATGCGTCGCGCTTCTACTCGTTCCGCCGCGATGGCGTGACCGGCCGCATGGCCACGCTGGTCTGGCTCGCCAGCTGAGGGCCCTGCATCCCCGGCACACCCGACCAACGCCCCGCCACAAGAAACGGCCACCCACCCGCCACACGTTACAATCGCGCATGCCCCCGATCACCCCGGCCCTGCAGGACACCGCCTTGCAGGGTATCGTCGTCGCCAGCCTGGTCGCCGGCACGCTCAGCGTGCTCGCCGCCACCAGCGTCGCGCGCCTGCTCAGCCCGGCCTCGTTGCCCCTACTGGTGAGTTATGCGGTGGGCGCCCTTCTGGGTGCGGCGTTTCTGGAGGTGCTGCCGCACGCGGTGGAAGGGCCGGTGCCGGCGTCCAGCGTCATCGTCACCGTGCTCGCCGGGATCCTGGGGTTCTTTGTGCTGGAAAAACTCGTCTTGTGGCGCCATTGCCACCATGAGCACTGCGAGGCGCACGAGCCCGCCCACACGCCCGAGACCCACGCCGGCGGCACGCTGCTGATGCTCGGCGACACCGTGCACAACTTCATCGACGGCGTAATCATCGCTGGTGCCTTTCTCGCCGACACCACGCTCGGCACCGTCACCGCGCTGGCCATCATCGCCCACGAGATCCCGCAGGAGGCCGGCAACTATCTGGTGCTGTTGCACTCGGGTTACTCGCGCAGTGAGGCGCTGCGCTTCAATCTGGTCTCCAGCCTCGGCACGCTGGTCGGTGGCCTGCTCGGCTACATGCTGCTGGCCGAACTCTCCGCTGGCCTGCCCTACCTGCTGGCCATCGCCGCCTCGAGCATGATCTACGTCGCCGTCGCCGACCTGATTCCCGGGCTGCACGAGCGCCGCGACATCGGCACCTCCGCGCGTCAGGTCGCGCTCATCGCGCTAGGGCTGGGCACCGTCGTTATCACCGGCCGCTTTGGCTAAGGGCTTATCCTGCAATTCTCTTAGACGGCGTCTTTTTTTTCGTTGTCCGGTGGTGCCGATGTAGGCAATGATGGCGGCTGGCAGCAGCCCGTAGAACAAGAAGCTCATGGCCGACCCGACCAGACTGGGTTCGGTGGCTGCGACCAGCAACGCGACATACAGCCAGGCGACGAGGACGATATGCATCGGCGCAGGATAGACCAGCGCCATGGGGCTCGCCGCCACGGCCTCATCGCGACATCGCAGCGCGGCGTTGACAGGTGTTTTTGTGCAGTGCACAATCAGGGGCTTGCGACATCTCCCAAGCGCAGCACGGCGGTTCGTCGCGCGGCGCGCGGGCGGTGACCGCGCGGGGGCAAAGACGTCAGGGGTTCGGCCGCCGAACTTCCCGATCAGCACAACAGGGGGCAGCAATGAGTGAAAGGGGCGCGGCCGGCACGGCGCAACATTCGGCGGGCCAGCACCGTCGCAGCAGCGACAACCTGCTTGACCAATTGCAAGAAGCGCAGGCGCGCTTTTTCCGCGACTTCATGGACAATGCAACCCCGGCGCAGAACGCCGACATGGTGGCCATGTACCAATCGCTCATGCAGCAATTGATGCAGGACCCGCAGCAACTTCTTCAGCAGCAGGCGCGCTACACGCAGGAGCAGTTCCAGTTGTGGCTCAACTGGGTCACTCAGCAGGCCGGTCGCGAGAGCAAGCCCTACATCGAGCCAGACGGCGGCGACCGCCGCTTTGCCGCGCCCGAGTGGAGCACCTATCCGGTGTTCGACTACCTCAAGCAGTCCTATCTGCTTGCCGCGCGCTTCACCAACGACATGGTCGCGCAGTCGGCGCTGGATGCCGAGACCAAGAAGCGGTTGAGCTTCTACACGCGCCAGTTCGTCGACGCCTGGTCGCCCTCCAACTTCTTCCACACCAATCCCGAAGCGCTCAAGGCGGCGCTCGACAGCAACGGCGAGACGCTTGGCAACGGGCTGCGCAACTTCCTGCGCGACCTCGAGCAGGGCCGCATCTCGATGACCGACGAGTCGCGCTTCGAGGTCGGCCGCAACCTCGCCATCACGCCCGGCGCGGTGGTCTACAAGAACGACCTGTTCGAGTTGCTGCAGTACACGCCGACCACGGCGACGGTGGCCGAGCGCCCGCTGCTGATCGTCCCGCCCTGCATCAACAAGTACTACATCCTCGACCTGCAACCCGAGAACTCCTTCGTCAAGTACGCGGTCGACCAGGGCAACACGGTGTTCCTGGTGTCTTGGCGCAACACGCCGCCGGAACTCGGCAAGACCACGTGGGACGACTACATCGACAAGGGTTTGTTTCAGGCCATGGATGCGGTGCAGGCCATCACCGGCGCCAAGCAGATGAACGCGCTCGGCTTCTGCATCGGCGGGGCGCTGCTTAGCTGCGCGCTTGCGATCGAGAAGGTGCGCAAGAAGAACCGCGTGGCCAGCGTCACCCTGCTCACCACCATGCTCGAGTACACCGACGTCGGAGAGATCGGCGTGTACCTCGATGAGAAGTTCGTCAACAACAAGGAAGCCGAACTCAAGGCCGGCAAGGTGATGGACGGCCGCGAACTGGCCACCACCTTCGCCAGCCTGCGCGCCAACGACCTGATCTGGTTCTTCGTGGTGAACAACTACCTCAAGGGCAAGACGCCAGACGCTTTCGACTTGCTTTACTGGAACAGCGACAGCACCAACCTGCCGGGCTGCATGTACGCGTGGTACCTGCGCAACACCTATTGGGAAGACAACCTGGTCAAGCCGGGCAAGCTCGAGATCTGCGGCAGCAAGCTCGACCTCGGCAAGATCAACCTGCCCACCTACATCCTCGCCACCCGCGAAGACCACATCGTGCCCTGGCACACCGCCTACTGCAGCCTCAAGCACCTCACCGGCGACCTGACCTTCGTGCTGGCCGCGTCGGGCCATATCGCCGGCGTCATCAACCCGGTGTCGAAGAACAAACGCAACTATTGGATCGGCGGCCCGCAGGAGGGCAGCCATCACGACTGGCTGGCCGGCGCCGAGAGCCGCCCGGGCAGCTGGTGGAGCAACTGGGCCGAGTGGCTCAAGGCGCATGGCGGCAAGCAGGTTACGCCGCCGGCAGCGCTGGGCGACGCGAGCCACCCGCCGATCGAAGCGGCGCCGGGTTCCTACGTCAAGGTGCGCATCGTCTGAAACGCCCGCGAACCCGCGGACGGACGCAACAGCAGATCACCCACAGCAACCCACGGCGCCGCACACAGGCGCCATCCCATTGGAGGAGTAGCATGCAGGACGTCGTCATCGTTGCAGCAGGCCGTACCGCCGTCGGCAAGTTCGGCGGGAGCCTTGCCAAGATCGCCGCGCCCGACCTCGGCGCCATCGTCATCAAGAGCCTGCTCGAGCGCACCGGCCTCAAGCCGGAGCAGATCAGCGAGGTCATCCTCGGCCAGGTGCTGACCGCCGGCTCGGGTCAGAACCCCGCCCGTCAGGCGGTGATCAAGGCCGGCCTGCCCAACACCATCCCCGGCACCACGCTCAACGTGGTCTGCGGCTCGGGCCTGCGCGCCACGCACCTTGCGGCCCAGGCCATCGCGCTGGGCGACGCCGACATCGTCATCGCCGGCGGCCAGGAGAACATGTCGGCCAGCCCGCACGTGCTGCCGGGCTCGCGCGACGGCTTCCGCATGGGCCCCGCCAAGCTCATCGACACCATGGTGAACGACGGCCTTACCGATGCCTACGACGCCATCCACATGGGCGTGACTGCCGAGAACATCGCCAAGAAGTACGGCATCTCGCGTGAGGAGCAGGACGCCTTCGCTCTGGCCAGCCAGCAGAAGGCCGCTGCCGCGCAGGACGCCGGCCGCTTCAAGGACGAGATCATCCCGGTCGTCATCCCGCAGAAGAAGGGTGACCCGGTGGTGTTCGACGCCGACGAATACATCAATCGCAAGACCGACGCCGCCGCGCTGTCGGGCCTCAAGCCCGCCTTCGACAAGGAAGGCTCGGTCACCGCCGGCAACGCCTCGGGCATCAACGACGGCGCCGCCGCGGTGGTGATGATGTCGGCCGCCCGCGCCAAGGAACTCGGCCTCACGCCGCTGGCCCGCATCGCCGGTTATGCGCTGTCCGGCTGCGACCCCAAGATCATGGGCATGGGCCCGGTCAGCTCGACCCGTGGCGCGCTGGCCAAGGCCGGCTGGAGCCTGCAGGACCTCGACCTGGTCGAGGCCAACGAAGCCTTCGCCGCGCAGGCACTGGGTGTGGCCCGCGAGCTGGAATGGGACGCCGCCAAGGTCAACGTCAACGGTGGCGCCATCGCCATCGGCCACCCGATCGGCGCCTCGGGCTGCCGCGTGCTGGTCACGCTGCTGCACGAGATGGCGCGCCGCGACGCCAAGAAGGGCCTCGCCACGCTGTGCATCGGCGGCGGCATGGGCGTCGCGCTGGCCGTCGAGCGCTGAGCCCGGCCCGTTCACACCTCACACACACTTAAACTTAAGGAGAAGCACATGAGCCAGAGAATCGCTGTCGTCACCGGTGGTACCGGTGGCATCGGAACCGCCATCTGCAAGAAGCTCGCCGCCGCCGGCCACAAGGTCTGGGCCGCCGACATCCTCGATGACGCCAAGGGCGCCGAGTGGGTCGCCGCGCGCAAGGCCGAGGGCTTCGACTTCGGCTACGTCCGCGCGGATGTGACCGACACCGAAGGCTGCGCCGCTGCGCTGGCCCAGGTCGGCCAGGTCGACATCCTCGTCAACAACGCCGGCATCACCCGCGACGCCGTGTTCAAGAAGCTCTCCAAGGTCGACTGGGACGCCGTCATGGGCACCAACCTCGACAGCGTCTTCAACATGACCAAGCCGGTCATCGACGGCATGCTCGAACGTGGCTGGGGCCGCATCATCAACATCTCGTCGATCAACGGCCAGAAGGGCCAGTTCGGCCAGACCAACTACTCGGCCGCCAAGGCCGGCATGCACGGCTTCACCAAGGCTCTGGCGCAAGAGACGGCGAAGAAGGGCATCACCGTCAACACCATCAGCCCGGGCTACATCGGCACCGACATGGTCATGGCGATCAAGGAAGAGATCCGCGACCAGATCATCGCCGGCATCCCGGTCGGCCGTCTGGGCAAGCCGGACGAGATCGCCGCGCTGGTGACCTACCTGGCCTCGGAAGATGCCGGCTTCATCACCGGCTCGAACGTCGCCATCAACGGCGGTCAGCACATGTTCTGAGCGCCATCTGGCCTGACGCGAAGAGGCGGCCTTCGGGCCGCCTTTTTGCTTTTGAATCCGGCATCTGTGAGGCATCCGGCGCTGGGAGGCCGCGCCCCTGCGTGCTACTATCCAAGGTTATCCGCGGCGCCTTGCCGCGACTTTTTTGCCTGAAGCCGCGGCCCCGCCTGCGCCCCACACATCATGATCGAACGCTTCCTCAAAAAGATCTTCGGCAGCCGCAACGACCGGCTGATCAAGCAATACGGGCGCACCGTGCGCAAGATCAACGACCTTGAGCCGCAGATGCAGGCGCTCGACGATGCCGCGCTGCAGGGCAAGACCATCGAGTTCCGCCAGCGCGTGGCGAATGGTGAATCGCTTGATGCGCTGCTGCCGGAGGCGTTCGCCGTGGTGCGCGAGGCCTCGCGCCGGGTCATGGGCATGCGCCACTTCGATGTGCAACTGATCGGCGGCATGGTGCTGCACGACGGCCGCATCGCCGAGATGCGCACCGGCGAGGGCAAGACCCTCACCGCCACGCTTGCCGTCTACCTCAATGCACTGGCCGGCAAGGGCGTGCACGTGGTCACCGTCAACGACTACCTCGCCGCGCGCGACGCCGAGTGGATGGGCAAGCTCTACAACTGGCTGGGCATGAGCACCGGCGTCATCGTCAGCCAGCAGGACGCCGCCACCAAGCAGGCCGCCTATGGCGCGGACATCACCTACGGTACCAACAACGAGTTCGGCTTCGACTACCTGCGCGACAACATGGAGTACAGCCCGGACGGGCGGCGCCAGCGCGGGCTGGCCTTTGCCATCGTCGACGAGGTCGACTCCATCCTTATCGACGAGGCGCGCACGCCGCTCATCATCTCCGGCGCTGCAGACGGCAATACCGAGATGTATGTGAGCATCAACGCGCTCATCCCCGGTCTGGTCAAGCAGGAGAAGGAGGACGGCCCGGGCGACTTCAGCGTCGACGAGAAACAGCACCAGGTGCTGCTCACCGAATCCGGTCACGAAAAGGTCGAGGCGCTGCTCACCGCCGCCGAACTGCTGCCCGAGGGCGCCAGCCTTTACGACCCGCACCACATCAGCCTGGTGCACCACTTCTACGCCGCGCTCAAGGCGCACGCGCTCTACCACCGCGACCAGCACTACGTGGTACAGGACGGCGAGGTGATCATCGTCGACGAGTTCACCGGCCGCCTGATGGCCGGCCGCCGCTGGTCCGAGGGCCTGCACCAGGCGGTCGAGGCCAAGGAAGGCGTGGCCATCCAGCGCGAGAACCAGACGCTCGCCTCGATCACCTTCCAGAACTATTTCCGCATGTACGGCAAGCTCGCCGGCATGACCGGCACCGCCGACACCGAGGCCTACGAGTTCCAGCAGATCTACGGGCTGGAGACGGTGATCATCCCGACCCACCGGGCCATGGTGCGCAAGGACGAACTCGACCAGGTCTACAAGAACGCCGCCGCCAAGCACCGCGCGGTCATCCGCGACATCCGCGACTGCCACGAGCGCGGCCAGCCGGTGCTGGTCGGCACTACCAGCATCGAAGCCAACGAGATGCTCTCGGCCATGCTCAACAAGGAAGGCCTGCCGCACCAGGTGCTCAACGCCAAGCAGCACGACCGCGAGGCGCAGGTCATCGCCGAGGCGGGCCGTCCGGGCGTCATCACCATCGCCACCAACATGGCCGGTCGCGGCACCGACATCGTGCTTGGCGGCAACCCGAAGGGCGAGATCGCCGCCATCGAGAACGACGAGACGCTGTCTGATGCCGACAAGCGCGAGCGCATCGCCGCCATCGACGCCGACTGGCAGATGCGCCATGACGCCGTGCTGGCCGCCGGCGGCCTCCATATCATCGGCACCGAGCGCCACGAGTCGCGGCGCATCGACAACCAGCTGCGCGGGCGTGCCGGCCGTCAGGGCGACCCGGGCTCGAGCCGTTTCTACCTGTCGCTGGAAGACCCGCTGCTGCGCATCTTCGCCGCCGACCGCGTGGCGGCCATCATGGACCGCCTGAGCATCCCCGAGGACGAGCCGATCGAGCACCCGTGGGTGACGCGCTCGATCGAGAACGCGCAGCGCAAGGTCGAGGCGCGCAACTTCGATGTGCGCAAGCACCTGCTCGAGTTCGACGACGTCGCCAACGACCAGCGCCGCGTCATCTACCAGCAGCGCAACGAGATCATGGAGGCCGCCGAACTGGCGGAGATGGTCGCCGGTCTGCGCGAGAGCGTGGTCGGCAGCATCGTCGGCCAGTTCATGCCCCAGGGTTCGGTCGAGGAGCAGTGGGACCTGCCGGGGCTCGAGGCTGCCATCGGCCGGCAGTTCGGTTTGGCCCTGCCGGTCTCGGAATGGCTCAAGGCCGAGCCGGATCTCGACAACGCGGGGCTGGTGGCGCGCATTGCCGGGGCCGCTGCCGCAGACTACGCCGAGAAGATCGCGCCGGTCGATGAGCAGTCGATCACCGACTTTGAGCGCTCGATCATGCTGCAGACCATCGACGCGCGCTGGCGTGAGCATCTGGCGGCGCTCGATTACCTGCGTCAGGGCATCCACCTGCGCGGTTACGCACAGCAGAATCCCAAGCAGGAATACAAGCGCGAGGCCTTCCAGCTGTTCAGCGACCTACTCGACACCATCAAGTCGGAGGTGTCGCAGACGCTGATGCTGTTCCGCATCCGCGTCGCCGAGGATGTCGACGCGGCGCCGACCGCGCCGGTCGCGGTGAGTTCGGGCGGCGACGACCTCGACGAGAACGGTCTGCCGCGCGTCGGCCGCAACGACCCGTGTCCGTGTGGCTCGGGCAAGAAATACAAGGCTTGCCACGGCAAGCTGAGCTAGGCCGCCTGCAGAGGTCCGCGACCATGCCTGTGCGCTACCAGACGCCCTCCGCCGAACAACTGCATGCGGTGCCCGGCGTGCGGCTCGGCATCGCCATGGCCGGCATTCGCAAGGCCGACCGCCGCGACCTGCTGCTGGTCGAACTGGTCGAAGGCTCCGCGGTGGCAGCAGTGTTCACGCAGAACCGCTTCTGCGCCGCGCCGGTCACGGTGGCGCGCGAACACCTCTTGCTCGGCGGTGTGCGGGGTCTGGTGGTCAACACCGGCTGCGCCAACGCCGGCACCGGCGAGCCCGGCATGGTCAACGCGCGGCGCATGGCGGAAGCGGCGGGTGCCGCACTGGGGGTGCCGGGCAGCGCCGTGCTGCCCTTCTCCACCGGGGTCATCCTCGAGCCGCTGCCGATCGAGCGCGTCGAGGCCGGGCTGCCGGCTGCCGCCGCCGACCTCCGCGAAGACAACTGGCACGCCGCCGCCCACGCCATCATGACCACCGACACAGTGGCCAAGGCTGCCTCCGCGCAGGTCGACATCCGCGGGGCGCGCGTCACCCTCACCGGCATCTCCAAGGGCGCCGGCATGATCAAGCCGAACATGGCGACCATGCTCGGCTATGTCTGCACCGACGCCAATGTCGACGCGGCGGTGCTGCAGGGCATGCTCGCCCGTGCCGCCGATGCCTCCTTCAACAGCATCACGGTGGATGGCGACACCTCCACCAACGATTCGCTGGTGCTGGCCGCCACTGGCAAGGCGGCGATGCCGCGCATCAGGTCGGCGGAGTCGCCCGAGGGTCGCGCGCTGTACGCCGCCATCGAGCGCATCTGCATCGAACTGGCGCAGGCCATCGTGCGGG
>VEQZ01000034.1 GCA_018882975.1 Rhodocyclaceae bacterium
CCTGCACCTGGTCCAATTGCATGGGCGTCCCGGCTCACCCGGAGGTGGCGCACGGTCTGCGTTTGGCGATGTGTATCCGTGACAGTCGTTTTCAGCGCCTCAAGGGCAGCTGGCAGCACCCAGCCAGTTGGTGAGCAGGCCCAGGTCTTCGATGCCTTTGTTTGACCGGGTGTTCAGATAGACCAGATGCTGGTCAGCAGTGTTGACCGCTAGGTACGTCCCGCTGGCCGCGTAATACCGGTAAAGGTAATCGCCAACGGTGACAGAAAAATAGGGCGTGGGTTTGAAAATGTCGGGAAACGTTTTTTCACCCCACCCGATCACACAGTCTGAACGTTGGGCGATGCCTGGATGGCCTGCAGAGACGTCCACCAATTGGACGCTGCGTGCGGGTATGGTCAGAGAAGTGGTCGCCACACCGCCGCTGATGGCAAGGGTGGCGGGGGCACTCGAGGTGATCAGGTTACCCAGTGTGCGAAGGTCGTTCGTGCTGATGGTGGCGGGTGAGCCGCTGACAGCGAACTCGACCACATTGGCCGGGGGCTGACTGGTGGAAATGGAGACGTGCGTTCCCGTCAGACCTTTCAGTCGAAGCGTGTAGGTTTGGCTTGAGGTGGTGTCGTTGGTGACCACAATGCTCTGCCCACCAGCCCGGCGGGCGGCAACGCCTGCCACGCCCCCGCCCCTGCATCCCCATGCGCATGTCCCGCCTCCCCTCGCCCACGCCGTCCATCGAACCGCTGCCGATTCTCCGCAAGGCGCGCCCGGCCGTCATCGGCCAGATGACGGACACGGCGTGAGCCCTGCAATCGACCCGGCCGGAGCGGTCGCCGAGTGCCGCGCCGCAAGCCATGTCGATGGCTGCCGCATCGCCGTCCTCGGCGCCGGCGTGATCGGGCTGGCCACCGCGCTGGCGCTGCGGCAGCGCGGCCACACGGTGGGCGTGTTCGAATCGCAGGCCGCCGGGCACGGCTCGTCCTGGGCCGGCGCCGGCATCCTCTATCCCCTGCTGCCGTGGGACTACGACGCCACCGTCAACCACTGGTGCGCGCGCGGCATGGCGCTGCAGCCGACCTGGCTGGCTGGCTTGCGCCAAGCCGTTGGCATCGACCCCGAGTACCGCGTCACCGGCATGCGGGTGGTCGATGGCTGGACCACGGCGGCGGCGGCGTGGCTGCGCCGCCACGGCCACGCGCACCGGCGCGACGGCGCCGACCTGGTCCTGCCCGAGGTGGCGCAGGTGCGCAACCCGCGCCTGATCGACGCTCTGCTCGGCGCATGTCGCACGGCTGGGGTGGCCCTGCATCAGAACCTTGGCCCGGTGCATCCGCTCGTCGCTGTGCAGCGCGCGCGGGGCGTGCGCTGGGCCGCCGGCGAATGGCACGCCGACGCGGTGGTGCTGTGCGCCGGCGCCTGGAGCGGCGTGCTCGAGGGCTTGGCCGCGCTGCCGGTGTACCCGGTGCGCGGCCAGATGCTGGCCTTGCGTGCGCCCGAACTGCCGGCCGAGATCGTCTACGAGGATGGGCGCTACCTGGTGCCGCGCCGGGACGGCGTGGTGCTGCTGGGCGCCACCCTCGAGCACGCCGGCTTTGACGCCGCCACCACCCGTCGCGCCGCCGCCAGCCTGCTGGCCTGGGCGCAGCGCCAACACCCCGCGCTCACCGCCGAGCGCGTCATCCGTCATTGGTCCGGACTGCGCCCCGGCAGCCGACGTAACCACCCGCTGGTCGGCGCTCACCCCGAGATCGAGGGGCTGTGGCTCAACACCGGGCATTTCCGGTATGGACTGACCATGGCACCGGCATGCGCCGAGGCGTTGGCGACACAAATCACGGCGATGGGCTGACCGGCCCGGGCGTCCAAGACGAACGAGGCTTGCCCCGACCCCAAGAAAATGGGACCATCCCGGGCTCGTTTCACTTCAGGACGATCGTCATCATGTCGGATCTGGGGCGGACTTCCCTACTTCAGCCGGCCAGCACGCAGTTGCAAGTGGATTGGTACATCGACCCGGCCATCCACCAGAAGGAACTCGACAGGCTCTTCCGTGGCGGACCCAATTACATGGGTCACCGCCTCATGGTGCCCGAGGTCGGGGACTATCACGTGCTCGACCAGCACGGCCGCGGCCAGATGCTGATCCGCAACGCCAACGGCGTCGAGTTGATGTCCAACGTCTGTCGCCACCGCCAGGCCGAGATGCTGAGCGGGCGCGGCAACACCTCGCACATCGTCTGTCCGCTGCACCGCTGGACTTACGACACGCGCGGGCAGTTGCTCGGCGCGCCGCACTTTGCCGACAAGCCCTGTGTGCACCTTGACACGCAGCCGCTCGAGGACTGGAACGGCCTGCTGTTCGCCGGGCCGCGCCGCATCGCGCAGGAACTGGCCGGCATGAAGGCGGCCGAGGTGTTCGACTTCGACGGCTACGTGCTCGACCATGTCGAGGTGACGCATTACCCGGTCAACTGGAAGACCTTCATCGAGGTCTATCTGGAGGACTACCACGTCGTGCCCTTTCACCCAGGGCTGGCCGGATTCGTCGACTGCGACCGCCTGGAATGGGAATTCGGCGCCAACCACTCGGTGCAGACGGTCGGCGTGCGACGCGACCTCAAGCAACCCGGCAGCCCGGTCTACCGCCGCTGGCATGAGCAGATCATGCGCAGCTTCGACGGGCGCACGCCGCCCTACGGCGCGGTTTGGCTCACCGTCTACCCCAACCTCATGGTCGAGTGGTATCCGCACGTGCTGGTGGTCAGCCACATCCAGCCCGATGGGCCGCTGGCCTGCCGCAACGTGGTGGAGTTCTACTACCCGGAGGAGATCGCCGCCTTCGAGCGTGAGTTCGTCGAGGCCGAGCGTGCCGCGTACCGCGAGACCGCCGTCGAGGACGAGGAGATCTGCATCCGCATGGACCGCGGCCGGCGCGCCCTGCACGCACGCGGCGTCTCGCAGGTCGGGCCCTACCAGTCGCCCTACGAGGATGGCATGGTGCACTTCCACGAGTACCTGCGCCGCGAAATGGGCTGAACCCGAGGCCTCGCCAACAATATGCAAGTGACCCCCCTCATCACCGCGCAGGCACTCGCCGCCCGCCTGAGCGAGCCGCAGATGCGCGTGGTCGATCTGCGCCACGACCTCACGCAACCCGGCGCCGGCCGCGCGGCGTGGGCCACCGGCCACATCCCTGGCGCCATCCACCTTGACCTCGACGAGGCCCTGTCCGGGCCCAAGACCGGCCGCAACGGCCGCCACCCGCTGCCCGACCCGCTCGAGGTGGCTCGGGTGCAGGGCCAAGCCGGCATCGGCGACGCCGACCACGTGGTGGTGTACGACGACGCCGGCGGGGCCTTTGCCGCGCGCCTGTGGTGGATGTTGCGCTGGCTCGGCCACGACGCCGTGAGTGTGCTCGATGGCGGCTGGCAGGCCTGGACCGCTGCCGGTCTGGCGGTGAGCGGCGAGGCGCCGGCGGCGGTCGCCAAGTTGTTCACGCCGCGCGTGCCGCGCCCCTGGACGGTCGATGCCGACGTGGTCGCATCGGGCCTCGCCGACGGCAGCCTGCTGTTGGTCGATGCGCGCGCGCCCGAGCGCTACCGCGGCGAGGTCGAACCGATCGACCCGGTGGCCGGACACATCCCCGGCGCGCACAACCGTTTCATGCGGCTCAACCTCGACGAATCGGGCCGCTTCAAGCCGGCCGCTGCGCTGCGAGCCGAGTTCGAGACGCTGCTGGGTGGCCGACCGGCGGGCGAACTGGTGTGCCAGTGCGGCTCCGGCGTGACCGCCTGCCACAACCTGCTGGCGCTCGAAGTGGCGGGCCTACCGGGCGCCCGGCTCTACCCCGGCTCGTGGAGCGAATGGTGCAGCGACCCGGCGCGGCCGGTTGCCACCGGCGCCGAGTGAGCGCCCCTCAGGGCAATATGAAACGCGTCACCGCCGCCAGCATCTTCTCCGGAGCGAAGGGCTTGACGAACCAGGCCTTGGCCCCCGCCTCCTTGCCCTGCAATTTGCGCTCGTCGGTCCACTCGGTGGTGAGCATGATGACCGGAACGAAGCGGTAGTCGGGCATCGCCTTCATCGCGGCGACGAACTCGATGCCGTCCATCTCCGGCATCTGCACATCGCAGATCGCCAGATGCAGCTTGCGGCCGTCCAGCAGTTCGAGCGCAGCGCGACCATTCTCGGCGCTCGCCACCTCGTAGCCGCTCTCCACCAGGAAGGCGCTGACGAGGCCACGAATCGAGGGCGAGTCATCCACCACAAGAATGGTCTTGGCCAAACCGGACCTCAGCGCTCGGGGAGTTGCAGCACGGCGATCGCGACATCGTCGCGCCGCGACTGGGTGCCTTGGTATTCGGCGAAATCGCGCATCACCGCAGCGAGCTGTGCCGCCGCCGGGAGCTCGGCGTGCGCGGTGAGGCTGGCCGCGAATCGCCGCCGGCCGTACCCTACCCGCGTCAGGCCACCGGGCTGGTCGAAGATGCCGTCGGTGGCGACGAACAGTCGCATGCCCTCGCCAAGGGTCAGGGTGCGGGTCTCCCAGCGACGGTCAGCGGGCACACGGCGGTAGCCCAGACCGCCCGAGTCGCCGCGCAGGATGACCGTCTCGAGGCCCGGTTCGACCACGAACACCGGCAGACCGGAGCTGGCCACCTGCGCCGCAGCCGAGACCATTTCAAGACGGATGACCACCGCATCGAGTCCGTCGTCGCTGCCGGTGCCGTCGCCCGCGTCCATCTGCCCGAGCGACTGTTTGACGCGCCGGTTGAGGTGGCCCAGCACCTCCCCTGGGCTCAGCGCACTGCCGCCACCAAGGATGCGGTCGGTCTCGGCCAGCACGATCGAGGCCAGCAGGGCACCCGGCGCGCCGTGCCCGGTGCAGTCGAACAGGCAGAACCAGAGGCCGCCGTCCTGCTCGCGCGCGAACAGACAATCGCCGCCGACCACGTCGCGTGGCTCCCAGAGCAGTGCGTGCGTGTCCGGCAATACCTGCTGCAGCACGCGGCGTGACGGTTGGTGCAGCGCACGCTGGATGTGGCTCGCATAGTTGATGCTTTCGCGCAGGCGCTGTTGCGCCAGCCGTGCCGCCGTGACGTCGAGCGCCGCCTGCAGGATCCGGAACGGCCGGCCATCCAGTCCGAAGATCGGGTTGAAGACCTCGCGCAGCCAGAGTTCGCGCCCAGACGCATCGACGTAGCGGCGCTCGCCCTCGTCCACTTCGCCGAGGCAGATGCGTGCCCACCAGCGGTCGTAGGCGTCACTGGAGACAAAACCGACGTCAGCGAGGTCGCGATGCCCGGTGCCGCGCAGCTCCTCGAGCGTCCCGCCCATCAGCCCGAGAAACAGCTCATTGGCGTCAAGCAGGCGGCCTTGCGTGTCGTACTCGGCGATCGCTTGCCCGCGGTACAGCGCCGCCATGCGGCCCTCGTCCTCGATGCGCCGCTCGACAAACCTCATGATGTCGCGCCCCACCAGCAGACGGCAGGGCTGGCCATTCACAGGCGGGATCGGCACGCCGTAGAAACGCAGCCAAAGGTCGCTGCCGTCGCTGCGGCGCAGGCGCAGCTCACCGTCGTCGATGAGCCCGCGCGTCAACTGGTGGCGACGCTCGATGAAGTCAAGCTCGAACTCGTCGTGCAGCGACTCCAGCGTCATGCCGGCGAGCGCGTCGGCGGGATACGCCAGCGCCGCGCAGATCACCGGATTGGCGTAGACGATGTGCCCGTCCTCCATGCGCACCACCAGCACATGGCGGGTGTCCGCGATGTGGTCGCAGAGGGCCTCGAGCACTGCCAGCGGGGGTGGAGTCTGAGCGTTCATCACGACGTTTGCAGAAGAGATTGCGTCGCGGTACGCGCAGCAGGGCACAGCATAGATCAGGAGCCGACATTAGCGTAGGGTCATGACGGCGCCGCGCCCAGAGTGTCCGCCCATATATTGCGCGCCCAAGCCTCGGCGTAGGCGCCCTCACGGTCGTTGAGGCCGGGCGACACGCCAAAGGTGCCCTCGACCACCAGCATGGTCTGCTTCTCTGCGTGATAGCGGTGCACCGAGGCCACATGCACGGCCTGCCGGTCGCTGACGAAGCTGTAGCAGGTGTTGCCGATCACCGGCTCGGGGTCCGGCTCGCGGCCGTCGAGCAGCGCGGTGATGGCATGCGCGCAGACCTTGGCGTGGCCGTTGGCCATGTGCCCCGATTTGGGCATCTGCGGCGCCGCCAGCGTGGCATCACCCAGCACGTGCACACCCGGCACCGCCACCGACTCGAAACTGCGGAAATCGACCCCGCACCAGCGGTCGTTGGCGGTGACCAGTCCGGCCATGGCCGCCACCGCGCCGGCCCGCTGCGGCGGGATGACGTTGAGCACATCGGCGCGCTCCTCGCCAAACGCCAAGAGCACCGCATTGCGCGCGCCGTCCACCTTGAGCAGCTCCTGCGCCGGGCGGTACTCCACCATACCCGGCGTGAGCGTGTCCCACGCCGCGCGGAACAACCCTTTCTTGGAGACGATGTCGTCATTGGCGTCGAGCACCAGCACCTTGCTGCGCGGCTTGTGCTGCTTGAAGTACCACGCCACCTGACAGGCGCGCTCGTAGGGCCCAGGCGGGCAGCGGTATGGCGCGCGCGGAATATGCATCACGAACACGCCGCCGTCGGCCATGGCCTCGAGCTGGCGCCGCAGCGCCACCGTCTGCGGGCCGGCCTTCCACGCATGATGGAGCCGCCCGTCGGCCATTGGCACGGCGAGGCCGGGGATGGCGTCGGTGAGCATGTCCACCCCCGGCGCCACCACCAGACGGTCGTAGCGCAGCGTGCTGCCACGCGAGAGGCTCACCGTGCGAGCCGCGGTGTCGATAGCGGTGACGCTGTCGGTCACGCGCGCCACGCCGTGCCGACTCAGTCCTTCGTAGCCGCTGGTGAGCGAGGCCAGGTCGCGCGAGCCGCCGAGCACCAAGTTACTGAGCGGGCAGGAGACGAAGGCGGTTTCGCGCTCGACCAGCGTGACACGTGTGCCGGGCGACCAGATGCGCAGGTACCTCGCGCAGGTGGCACCGGCGAAACCGCCGCCGATCACCACCACGTGCGCCGCCTTGCGCCCGGGCTCAGCGCCTGAGCGGGTGGCGCAACCGGGCAGGGCGGCGGCCCCCAAGAGCGCCGCGCCTGCCTGCAGCAGCGCGCGCCGACGCGGGTCTGGCGGTGTGCTCACGCCTTGGGTACCTTACAGTGTGGCCGCCCGCTCACGGCTTGGGCCTGCTCGCAAGCGCTGCGGCAATGCGCGCCAGTTCCGCTTCGGAGAAACCCTTGGCGTGCTGGTGCATGATGGTGGTGTCGGCCGCGCCGGCGCGTTGCCTGAGCAGCAGCGCGAGCAACTCGCCGGCATCGCGACCGGCCAGTGCCGGAAAGCCCCCGGCCGCTGCGTCACTGTGGCAGGCTGCGCAACCGGCAGCCCAGAGCTCGGCCTGGCGGTCGCGCGGCGCAACGGTCGACGCGGCGCCGCCAGCCGAATCGGCCAGCGCCGGGACTCCGGTTACACTCAGGCAAACCAAGGCCAGCAGGCCGGTGCGCGCTTTGTTGGCGGCTGCACAGCGCCCGCCAAGAGCGGAATTTAGGCCACGCCGGTCAAGGAGGCCGTGACAAAACCTGCGGCCCGGCATGCGTGGCAGCCCCTGGAGACCCGCTGCGCTCGGACCGTGGCCCGCGCCGCCTCAGACCGTCTCGAGGCTCTCTTTTTCCTCGAACTGCAAGCGCACCTCGCCGTCCTCGTCGACGTCGATGGTCACTTCGCCGCCAGTCAGCAAGCGGCCAAACAGCAGTTCGTCGGCCAGCGCCTTGCGGATGCTGTCCTGGATCAGGCGTGCCATCGGCCGCGCGCCCATCAGCGGGTCGAAGCCGGTCTTGGCCAGATGCTCCTTGAGCGCCTGGGTGAAGTGCGCCTCGACCTTGCGCTCGTGGAGCTGACCCTCGAGCTGCATCAGGAACTTGTCGACCACCTGCAGAATGATGTCGTGGTCCAGCGGTGCGAACGAGATGATCGCGTCCAAGCGATTGCGGAACTCCGGCGTGAACAGGCGCTTGATGTCGGCCATCTCGTCGCCGGCCGAGGCCGCCTTGGTAAAGCCGATCGAGGTCTTGGTCAGCGCTTCCGCGCCGGCGTTGGTGGTCATCACGATCACCACATTGCGGAAGTCGGCCTTGCGCCCGTTGTTGTCGGTCAGCGTACCGTGGTCCATCACCTGCAGCAGGATGTTGAAGATATCCGGGTGCGCCTTCTCGATCTCGTCGAGCAGCAACACGCTGTAGGGGTGCTTGGTGATCGCCTCGGTCAGCTGCCCGCCTTGGTCGAAGCCGACATAGCCCGGCGGCGCGCCGATCAGGCGGCTCACCGCGTGACGCTCCATGTATTCGGACATGTCGAAGCGGATCAGCTCGATGCCGAGGGTGTAGGCGAGCTGACGCGCCACTTCGGTCTTGCCGACACCGGTCGGGCCGGAAAACAGGAAGGAGCCGATCGGCTTGGCCGGATTGCCCAGCCCGCTGCGCGCCATCTTGATGGCCGACGCCAGCGCCTCGATCGCCTTGTCCTGACCGAACACCACGCTCTTGAGGTCGCGCTCGAGCGTTTTCAGCGCATTGCGGTCGTCGCTGGAGACGTTCTTGGAGGGGATGCGCGTGATGCGGGCGATGATCTCCTCGATCTCCTTGGTACCGATGACGCGCTTCTGCCGGCTCTTGGGCAGGATGCGCTGCGCCGCGCCAGCCTCGTCGATGACGTCGATGGCCTTGTCCGGCAGGTGGCGGTCGTTGATGAAGCGGGCCGAGAGTTCGGCCGCCGACACCAGCGCCGCCTGCGTATAACGCACGCCGTGGTGCGATTCGAAGCGGGTCTTCAGACCGCTGAGGATCTGCACCGTCTGACCGACCGTCGGCTCCTCGACATCGATCTTCTGGAAGCGACGGGTCAAGGCGTGGTCCTTCTCGAAGACGCCGCGGAACTCGCTGTAGGTAGTGGCGCCGATGCACTTGAGTTGGCCGCTCGCCAAGGCCGGCTTGAGCAGGTTGGACGCATCAAGCGTGCCGCCCGAAGCGGCGCCGGCGCCGATCAGGGTGTGGATCTCGTCGATGAAGAGGATCGCCTTGGGGTTCTCCACCAACTGCTTGAGCACGGCCTTGAGGCGCTGCTCGAAATCGCCCCGGTACTTGGTGCCAGCCAAAAGGGCTCCCATGTCGAGGGCGTAGACAGTGGACTCGGCGAGGATCTCCGGCACGTCGTCCTCGACGATACGCCGCGCCAAGCCTTCGGCGATGGCGGTCTTGCCCACGCCGGCCTCGCCGACCAGCAGCGGGTTGTTCTTGCGGCGACGGCACAGCGTCTGGATGACCCGCTCCACCTCTTTCTCGCGGCCGATCAGGGGGTCGATGCGACCGCCGATCGCCTGCTGGTTGAGATTGACCGTGTATTGCTCAAGGGCCCCACCGGGTTGCGCTTCGGCCTCGGCCTCCGCCTCGGCCTCGGGCTTCTGGTTGGCCTTGGCGGGCTGCGCCTTGCTGATGCCGTGGGAAATGAAGTTGACCACATCGAGGCGGGTCACGCCGCGTTGGTGCAGGAAGTAGACGGCGTGCGAATCCTTCTCGCCGAAGATCGCCACCAGCACATTGGCGCCGGTGACCTCTTTCTTGCCCGATGACTGCACATGCAGGATGGCGCGCTGGATGACGCGCTGGAAGCCAAGCGTGGGCTGCGTGTCGACGTCGCCGTCGCCGGCCACCTGCGGCGTGTGCTCGGCGACGAACTCGGTGAGTACCTTGCGCAGGTCCTCGAGATCGGCACCGCAGTTGACCAGCACCTCGCCGGCCGACGGATTGTCGATCAGCGCCAGCAGGAGGTGCTCGACGGTGATGAACTCGTGGCGCTTCTGCCGAGCGTCCATGAACGCCATGTGAAGGCTGACTTCAAGTTCTTGGGCGATCATGGTCTCAGTTCTCCTCCATCAGGCACTGCAAAGGGTGCTTGTGCGACCGGGCGTGCGACAGGACCTGCTCGACCTTGGTCGCGGCAACGTCACGCGGGAACACGCCGCACACCCCCACGCCCTCAGTATGAACCTTGAGCATGACGCGTGTGGCGCTTTCCATGTCCAAGTGAAAGAAACGCTGGAGAACGTCGACGACGAACTCCATCGGCGTGTAGTCATCATTGACCAGCAGCACCTTGAACAGGCGCGGCGGTTTGGCGCGGGCGCGGCGCTCCTTGAGCAGGGCGTCGCCGGCACTGCGTGTCTGGTTCGGCAAGATCTGAAATCCTCGGGGCTACGCACTTCCCATAGTTTACGATTGGCGGCCTTTTTTCAAGGCAAGCGGAAACTGCAAACGGTGTACTGGAACCGTTTTGGACGGTTGGCACGGCACGGCGCGGCCCTGTAGCAGGCGCACTTGCTCGTTCTTGTGCGCGGGGGCATCGACCAGACGTCGTGCGCCGTGACCAGACACCCCGCAGATTGAACATCGTATAAATTGACAAAGCGCAGTCTTTTCGCCGCCTTTCCGCTTGACTCGCACGGCGCCTCGCGCTCAATATGCAGGGGCTTGTCGTCAGCACCCGCTTTATCCTTATGCCTGCGCTCTGCCAGTGCGATGTTTGAGGTCGGTTGGTCGCCAAGCAGACATGTCTCACAAGACACATCATCAATAAAAGCGCAGGAAGGAGTTTTGCATGGCAACCGGTACCGTAAAGTGGTTCAACGACGCCAAGGGCTTTGGTTTCATCACCCCGGACGAAGGCGGCGAAGATCTGTTCGCGCACTTCTCGGCCATCGACATGGCCGGCTTCAAGAGTCTCAAGGAAGGTCAGAAGGTCAGTTTTGAGGTGATCCAAGGCCCCAAGGGCAAGCAAGCCTCGAAGATCAAGGCCGCCTGACCCCTCAGGGCCAATCGGACTTTGACAGAAGACCCCGGCTCGCCCGGGGTTTTTTGTGCCTTTGGCGCGGTCTTATATAAGACATAAAATACAGTGATGGCCGGATGGCTCGAATGTCGTCAACATCACACCGATGAGTTCGCCGCGCATTGCGTCACGTTGCATGCGCGCCCCGGGTCCCGCCCAACCACACCTGAGCCACGCCATGACCCAATTTGCCACCGCCGACCTGTGCGACGCCCATGAGGGCAGAGTCGTCGCGCTCGAGTCGCTGCTCGCGCACTTCGGTGGAGTTTCGTGCTTCTGCGGCCCGGTACAAACGGTCAAAGCTTTCGAGGACAACGTGTTGGTCAAGGCCGAGTTGGCCAAGCCCGGCGACGGCCGCGTGCTGGTGGTCGATGCCGGCGGCTCGCTGCGCTGCGCCATGGTCGGCGACATCCTGGCTCAGATGGCGGTGGACAACGGCTGGGCCGGCATCGTCGTCTACGGCGCCATCCGCGACAGCGCGGCGATCGGCGGCATGCCGCTCGGCGTGATGGCGCTGGGCACCCACCCGATGAAGAGCATCAAGAAAGGCGCGGGCGATGTCGGCATCTCCGTGACCTTCGCCGGCCAGACCATCCGCCCGGGGGTCTGGCTGTATGCGGACGACGACGGCGTGATCCTTGCCGAAGCGCCATTGACCTGATCCGCAGGACCCCCAGCTCTCAGCACCTTTTAGCCAGTTCACCCACCACAAGTCCCCGACACCAAACCGGGCCCTCACCCGAAGCACCACTCAACGCAACCAGGAGTCAAGCATGTCGACCCGTGAACAACAAATCGCCGCCCTCGAGCAGGACTGGGCCACCAACCCCCGCTGGAAGCTGGTCAAGCGCGGCTACAGCGCCGCCGACGTCGTGCGTCTGCGCGGCAGCGTGCAACCCGAGTACACCTACGCCAAGCGCGGCGCCGAGAAGCTCTGGAACCTCGTCAATGGCGGCGCCAAGAAGGGCTATGTCAACGCCTTCGGCGCCATCACCGCCGGCCAGGCCATGCAACAGGCCAAGGCGGGCGTCGAAGCCGTGTACCTGTCGGGTTGGCAGGTCGCTGCCGACGGCAACACCTCCGAGACCATGTACCCCGACCAGTCGCTGTACGCCTACGACTCGGTACCGACCATGGTTCGCCGCATCAACAACACCTTCAAGCGTGCCGACGAGATCCAGTGGTCGCGCAACATCAACCCGGGCGACAAGGACCACGTCGACTACTTCCTGCCGATCGTGGCGGATGCCGAAGCCGGCTTCGGCGGTGTGCTCAACGCCTTCGAACTGATGAAGAACATGATCGCCAACGGCGCATCGGGCGTTCACTTCGAAGACCAGCTGGCGGCCGTCAAGAAGTGCGGCCACATGGGCGGCAAGGTGCTGGTGCCGACCCGCGAAGCCGTGGAAAAGCTGATCGCTGCCCGTCTGGCCGCTGACACCATGGGCGTCCCGACCCTGATCCTCGCCCGTACCGACGCCGAAGCCTCGAACCTGCTGACCTCGGACTACGACGCCAACGACAAGCCGTTCCTGACCGGCGAGCGCACCCAGGAAGGCTTCTACCGCGTCAAGAACGGTTTGGAGCAGGCCATCAGCCGTGGCGTGGCCTACGCCCCCTACGCCGACTTGGTGTGGTGTGAGACCGGCGTGCCCGACATCGGCTTCGCCCGCGAATTCGCCCAGGCCGTGCATGCTGCCTGCCCGGGCAAGCTGCTCTCGTACAACTGCTCGCCCTCGTTCAACTGGAAGAAGAACCTCAACGACGCGCAGATCGCTTCGTTCCAGGACGAACTCTCGGCACTGGGCTACAAGTACCAATTCATCACCCTGGCCGGCATTCACATCAACTGGTACAACACCTTCCAGTTCGCCCATTCCTACGCCCGCGGCGAAGGCATGAAGCACTACGTCAACATGGTGCAGGAGCCGGAGTTCGCTGCGCGCGACAAGGGCTACACCTTCGTCTCGCATCAGCAGGAAGTCGGCGCCGGCTATTTCGACGACGTCACCACCGTGATTCAGGGCGGTTCGTCGAGCGTCAAGGCGCTGTCGGGTTCGACCGAAGAAGAGCAGTTCCACTAAGCTGCAAAGCTTGGTCACAAACAGGGAGCCTGCGGGCTCCCTGTTTGTTTGCCGAACCGCAGCGCAAACCAGAGAGCGTGGGGTTCGGATCCATACGCGTGCCCAGCGGCGCCCGATGCCCCGCCGCAGTAAAGTAGCGGCATGAGCCAAGAGCTGCGCGACGCTGCGCTTGAGTACCACTCGCTTCCCATTGCGGGGAAGATCTCGGTGGTCCCGACCAAGTCGCTGGACAACCAGCGTGACCTCGCATTGGCCTACTCGCCGGGCGTGGCAGAGGCCTGTCTGGCCATTGCCGAGGACCCGGCGCAGGCCGCACGCCTGACCTCCCGCGGCAACCTCATCGCAGTGGTGACCAACGGCACTGCGGTGCTCGGCCTCGGCAACATCGGCCCACTGGCCGGCAAACCAGTGATGGAGGGCAAGGGCTGCCTGTTCAAGAAGTTTGCCGGCATCGACGTGTTCGACCTCGAGATCGCCGAGAACGACCCCGACCAGTTGGTGCGCATCATCGCCGCGCTGGAACCGACCTTCGGCGGCATCAACCTCGAGGACATCAAGTCGCCGGAGTGCTTCTACGTCGAGGCGCAGTTGCGCGAGCGGATGCGCATCCCGGTGTTCCATGACGACCAGCACGGCACCGCCATCGTCGCGGCGGCGGGTTTCCTCAACGCCCTGCGCTGCGTCGGCAAGCTGATCGAAGACGTCAAGCTGGTCTGCTGCGGTGCCGGCGCGGCAGCGCTCGCCTGCCTCGACCTGCTGGTTCGGCTCGGTCTGCCACGCGAGCACATCTGGGTGGCCGACGCCGCCGGCGTGGTATGGGACGGCCGCACCGAGCTGATGGACCCGATCAAGGCGCTATACGCGCAAGAGACCAGCGCCCGCTCGCTCGGCGAGATCATCGACGGTGCCGACCTGTTCCTCGGATTGTCGGCGGGCGGCGTGCTCAAACCGGAGATGGTCGCGCGCATGGCGCCGCACCCGGTGATCTTCGCCATGGCCAACCCGACACCGGAAATCATGCCGGAAGAGGTGCGCAAGGTTCGGCGCGACGCCATCGTCGGCACCGGGCGCAGCGACTACCCGAATCAGATCAACAACGTGCTGTGCTTTCCCTTCATCTTCCGCGGCGCCCTGGATGCCGGCGCGACGACCATCAACGAGGAGATGAAGCTGGCCTGCGTGCGCGCGCTGGCCGACCTGGCGCGGCAGGAGATCCCGGCCGAGGTGGCTGCAGCCTATGGCGCCACCGGGCTGCGCTTCGGCCCCGACTACCTCATCCCGAGGCCCTTCGACCCGCGCCTGCTGGGGGCCATCGCGCCGGCAGTGGCGCACGCCGCCATGCAGAGTGGCGTAGCGACGCGCCACATACCCGACCTTGAGGCCTACCGCGACAGCCTGCAGCGTATGGTGTATCAGACTGGCTCGGTGATGCGGCCGGTATTCGCCAAGGCGCGCCTGCATCCAAAACGGGTCCTCTACGCCGAGGGCGAGGACGACCGCGTGCTACAGGCGGCGCAGATCGTGGTCGACGAAGGCCTGGCGCGGCCGCTGCTACTCGGCCGGCGCACGGTGATCGAGAACGCAGTGCTGCGGCTGGCCCTGCGCTTGGCGCCCGAGCGCGATTTCGACATCGTCGAGCCGCTCGACAACCCCGACCACGACCGCGACCTGCGCGCTTATCTGGACAAGGTGCTGCGGCGTGGTGTGACCGAGGACGAGGCGCGCCAGCACCTGCGCAAGAACAGCACGCTGATCGCCTGCATGCGCCTGTTCAACGGCGGCGCCGACGCCATGGTCTGCGGCACCTACGGCGAGTACCACAAGCACCTCAAGCAGGTCGAACGTGCCATCGGCTTGGCGCCGGATTCACGCCTGTTCGCGGCGATGAACGTGCTGACCCTGCACGACCGCACCCTGTTCATCACCGACACCTACATCAACCACGACCCTGACGTCGATGAGCTGGTCGAGATCACGCTGATGGCGGCGCGCCAGGTGCGGCGCTTCGGCCTCAAGCCGCGGGTGGCGCTGCTCTCGCACTCCAATTTTGGCCAGTCGCAGCACCCGTCTGCGGTGAAGATGCGCGAGGTGCGCGACCGCCTGCGCGGCCTGGCGCCGGATCTGGAGGTGGATGGCGAGATGCACGGCGATGCCGCGCTCACGCGCAGTGTGCTGCTCAAGCGCATGCCCGAGACCACTCTTCTCGACAATGCCAACCTGCTGGTGATGCCCAACCTGGATGCCGCCAACATCAGTTTTGGTCTGGTGAAGGAGACCGCCGGACACGGCGTGACGGTGGGCCCGATGCTGCTCGGCGCGGCGCTGCCGGTGCAGATCCTCACCCACACCACCAGCGTGCGGCGCATCGTCAACATGACGGCGGTGGCAGTGGTGGATGCAGTGGACGCGGGCAAGGCTGCGCAGCACGGGCCCTGACCCGATCGGGGCGCACCGGACGGGACTGGGACTGGGATCGGGCCGAACCGCCCGACCACCCCGGAACCCAGCCGACTTGGTAGTCTGGCCGCATGCCGCGACTCCTCGCCCTCAACAAGCCCTTTGGCGTGATCTGCCAGTTCAGCCGTGACGGCGAGCGGCCGACGCTGGCCGACTTCGTCCGCGTGCCGGCGGTCTACCCTGCCGGGCGGCTCGACACCGACAGCGAGGGCCTGCTGCTGCTCACCGACCACGGCCCCTGGCAGGCGCGCATCAGCCAGCCGCGTTTCAAGATGGCCAAGACCTACTTGGCGCAGGTCGAGGGCGTGCCCGACGATGCCGCGCTGGCGCGTCTGGCGGCTGGTGTGACGCTCAACGACGGCCCGACCCTGCACTGCAGCGCCCGCCGCATCGACGAGCCGGAATGGTTGTGGCCGCGCGACCCGCCGATCCGGTACCGCGCCGCCATCCCGACGAGTTGGGTCGAGCTGGTGATCCACGAAGGGCGCAACCGTCAGGTGCGACGGATGACGGCGGTGGTCGGCCACCCCACTTTGCGGCTCCTGCGCGTGGCGATCGGGCCGTGGCGACTCGACGGGCTGGCGCCGGGCGAGTGGCGTGACGTGGACGCAGGGTTGCTGCAAGCGGGTTCGCAAAGCGACACGCGGCATTCGCGGGCGGCACGCCGGCGCGTGCCGAGCAACCCCGGCAAATCTGCCGCGCGACCGGCGCGGCGCAGCTAGAATCGCGCCTCCGCAGCGCCAACCCGCCCCCTGACACGCTCGCCGACGGCACTCGCCCCCATGATCTGGACGCCCCATGTGACTGTCGCCGCCGTGGTCGAGCACGCCGGCCGCTACCTGCTGGTCGAGGAGCGCAGCGACGGGCGCGTCGTATTCAACCAGCCGGCCGGGCATCTGGACCCGAATGAATCTCTGGTCGACGCGGTGATCCGCGAGGTGCGCGAGGAGACCGGCCGCGTATTCGTGCCGGAGGCGCTGGTCGGCGTCTACCTGTGGACGCATCCGGCGGGCGAAACCTTCCTGCGCGTGGCCTTCTGCGGGACGGTGGGCGAGCGCCTGCCGGGGTCCACCTTGGATACCGAGATCATCGACGCGCGCTGGTTCGGCATGGACGAGATCGAGGCGCTGCGCGCGCAACACCGTAGTCCATTGGTCGCGCGCTGCATCGCCGACCACCGCGCCGGCGTGCGCTACCCCTTGGCCATGCTGCAACGCCTCTTGCCCGACGGACGCGACGCATGAGCGCGCCGACCGTGGTGGTGGGCTTGTCCGGAGGGGTCGACTCATCGGTCGCGGCACTGCTGTTGAGGCAACAGGGCTACCACGTCATCGGCCTGTTTATGAAGAACTGGGCCGACGACGACACCGAGGAATACTGCTCCTCGCGCGAGGACCTGATCGACGCCGCAGCGGTGGCCGACCGGCTGGGCATCGAGTTGGAAGCGGTGAATTTTGTCGAGGAGTACCGCGAACGAGTGTTCCGCTATTTTCTCGACGAATATGCCGCCGGCCGCACGCCGAACCCCGACATCCTCTGCAACAGCGAGATCAAGTTCCGTGCCTTCCTGGACCACGCCATGAGTCTGGGCGCCGACCACATCGCCACCGGCCACTATGCGGGCGTGCGCGAGGTCGACGGGCGCTTCCAACTGCTCAAGGCCGAGGACGGCAGCAAGGACCAGAGCTACTTCCTCTGCCGGCTAAAGCAGGCACAGCTCGGCAAGACGCTGTTCCCGCTGGCCGAACTGCGCAAGACCGAGGTGCGGCGCATCGCCGCCGAGCACGGCTTGGCCACCGCCGGCAAGAAGGACAGCACCGGCATCTGCTTCATTGGCGAGCGCAAGTTCCGCGAGTTTCTGGAGCGCTACCTGCCGCGCTCCCCCGGGCCGATGGTCACGCCCGAGGGGGCGGTGATCGGCGAGCACATCGGCCTGCCCTACTACACCATCGGGCAGAGGCAGGGCATCGGCGTCGGCGGCCAGCGCGGCGGCAGTGGCGAGCCGTGGTTCGTGGTCGGCAAGGACATGACGCGCAACACGCTGACCGTGGTGCAGGGGCACGAGCATCCGCTGCTGCATGCCGGATCGCTGCACGCGACCGACGCGCACTGGATCGCCGGCGAGCCACCCCGGCTGCACTGGGTGTACGGCGCCAAGACGCGCTACCGCCAACCGGATGCGCCGTGCAGCCTGTCGAGGCTAGACGATGGCGAATTCACGGTGGACTTCGCCGCGCCGCAGTTCGCGGTGACGCCCGGGCAGAGCGTGGTGGTCTATGAGAGCCGGGTGTGCCTGGGGGGTGGGGTCATTCAGGCCGCGGGTTGATTCTGGCGGCGGGTTGATTCTGGCCGGCGGTTTGATCCGGAAGCCGGTCGGCCCCCGCGGTCGACGTGTTCCACAACGTTTCAACCGCTGCCATTCCCCGCCGGGGATGCGAGAATCGAGCCTTATCCACTTGGAGTCGCTCCATGGTCACCTTCCTCGCCGGCCTCCTGATCTTTCTCGGCATGCACTCGGCGCAGGCGCTCTACCCCGGCCTGCGCGAAGTGGCCATCGCCCGCCTCGGCGCGCTCGGCTGGAAGGGTGTTTACAGCGTCATCTCGCTGGCCGGCCTGTGGCTGCTGGTCAGCGGCTATGGCGACGCGCGCGCCGGTGCCGAGACGCTCTGGACCCCCCCGGCCGGCCTGATGCACGTTGCGGCGCTGCTTAACATCGTCGCCTTCGTGCTGCTTGCGGCATCGGGCTTTCCCGGCAATGCCATCCGCGCGCGACTCGGTCACCCCATGACCCTTGGTGTCAAGACTTGGGCCTTCGCCCACCTGCTCGCCAACGGTGACAGCGTCTCCATGCTGCTGTTCGCAGCGGTACTGGTGTGGGCGGTGCTGGTGTTCCGCGCTGCGCGGCGGCGCCCACCCGCCGCGGGCACCGCCGCCCCGAGCAACCGGCTCGCCACGCTGGCCACGCTGTTGGTCGGCGTCGGTGCCGGCGTGTGGTTCGCCTTTGTCGGCCACGCCTGGCTGATCGGCGTGGCGCCGTTCGGCGGCTGAGCCGGCACACGGAGCGCGAGTCATGCCGCATGGTGCTTGGGAAGTCATCATCGAGTTCGCGGTGATCCTGCTCTGCCCGTTGGTCTACCCGCTCTACCTGCGCTCGCGCGGCCTGTCGCGCGCCGAGGCGTGGAAGGGATTCGGCTGGTTCGCGGCGCTGTATGCGCTGATCGCTGCAGTGGCGCTGCTGGCTTGGCTGCGGCACTAGGCCTCGAGCCGTTCAGCAGGGTTTCGATCAGCCGAGCTTGAGTTTCATCTCATTGAATTGATTGATTGTTGGCGGAAGCGGTGAGATTCGAACTCACGAGGGGCTCGCACCCCCGCCGGTTTTCAAGACCGGTGCATTCAACCGCTCTGCCACGCTTCCGTAGCGCGCATTCTAGCGCCCCGCCCTGACCCCCATCAGGCTGTCATGTGGACACGATTGAAACTCTCAGCCCCCTTGCGTAGTCTTAGCATCGGTCTTTTTCTGTAAGGAGTCCATCCGCAATGGCCAATCCCGTCAGCTTTGACAACGGCAGCGTCGTCGTCGGCAGTTCCGCCAACCGCGTCCTGCGCAACACCTACTGGCTGCTCGCCATCTCGCTGGTGCCGACCATCATCGGCGCCTTCATCGGCCAGTCCATGAGCTTTGCTTTCATGGCCCAGAGCCCGATCCTCAGCACGGTGTTGATGATCGCCGTCATGTTTGGTCTGATGTTCGGCGTCTCGGCGCTGCGCAACAGCATGGCCGGGGTGTTCCTGCTGCTCGGCTTCACCTTTGTCATGGGCGTGTTCCTGGGCCCGATCCTGCAGCACGCCGCCGGCTTCTCCAACGGCGGGCAGCTGGTCGGTATCGCCGCCGGCGGAACTGCGCTGGTGTTCTTTGTGCTCGCCAGCATCGCCACAGTGTCCGGGCGTGACTTCACCAGCATGGGCAAGTTCCTGCTCATCGGCCTGATTCTGCTGATCGTCGCCAGCCTCGCCAACCTGTTTTTCCAGGTACCGGCGCTGGCGCTGACCATCTCGGCCATCGCCGTGCTGATTTTCTCCGGCTTCATCCTCTATGACGTCTCGCGCGTCGTGCAGGGCGGCGAGACCAACTACGTCATGGCCACGCTGTCCATCTATCTCAACATCTACAACCTGTTCGTCAACCTGCTGCAGCTGCTGCTGGCGCTGGCTGGCGATCGCGAATAAGCGTAAACAAGACTTCAGGCATCGTTTTCCGGGCGGCCCTGCGGGGCCGCTCTTTTTACGCCCGCTCGAACCACGCCACCGACTCAACGTGGGCCGTGTGCGGAAACATGTTGGCCACCCCGGCCGCGCGCAACGCATAGCCCTTGGTGTGCACCAGCAATGCCGCATCGCGCGCCAGCGTGGCCGGGTTGCAACTCACGTAGACGATGCGGGACGGCGCCAAGCCCTCTTCCGCCGGGATCGCCTTGCACAGCGCCACCGCGCCGTCGCGCGGCGGGTCCACCAGCCATTTGTCGAAATGCCCGAACGCTGCCAGACCGGCGGCGTCGATCTCGAACAGGTTGGCTTCGGCAAAGCGCACCCGTGCCGCCAGGCCGTTGAGCCGCGCATTGGCCAGCGCGCGCCGGGTCAGCGCCGCGCTGCCCTCCACGCCGAGCAGGTCGGCACCGAGCCGCGCGATCGGCAGGCTGAAGTTGCCAAGCCCGCAGAACCAGTCGGCGATGCGCTCGCCGGGCTGCGGATCGAGCAGCCGGATGGCGCGCGCCACCAACACGCGGTTGATGTGCGGGTTCACCTGCGTGAACTCGGTCGGCGCGAACTCCAGCCGCAGGTCGAACTCCGGCAGCCGGTAGTCGAGCGGGGGACCTTCGGCGGGGTGGAAGCGGTAAGCCGTCTCCGGCCCCTTCGGCTGCAGCCACACGCTCACGCCCCAGCGCTCGGCAAAGGCGCGGAACAGCGCCTCGTCGGCCGGCGTCGGCGGGTCCATGACGCGGAACACCAGCGCGTCGAGCGCATCGCCCAGCGCCACCTCGACCTGCGGCATGCGCTCGCGCAGGCTCAGCCGGCCGACCAGATCGCGCAGTGGGTCCAACAACCTGCCAATGCGCGGTGGCAGCACCTCGCAGCCGTGCATGTCGGCGATGAAGCTCGAGCGCTTCTCGTGAAAGCCCACCAGCACGCTGCCCTTCTTGGCGACCCAGCGCGCCGACAGCCGGGCTCTGTCACGGTATCCCCAGTCCGGGCCATGGATCGGCGGCAGCATCTGCTCCGCCCGCACCTGACCGATGTGGCGCAGGTTGTCCTCCAGCACACGCTGCTTGACCGCCAACTGCGCGGCGGTGTCGAGGTGTTGCGTGGCGCAGCCGCCGCAGGTGCCGAAATGCGCGCAGCGCGGCGTGGTACGAAACGGGCTGGCGCGCAGCAACGCTACCAGGTCACCGTTGTCGAAGCGCGGCTTGCTGCGGCGGACCCGGTATTGCACAGTCTCGCCGGGCAACGCGCCGTCGATGAACACCACCTTGCCATCGACGTGCGCCACGCCTTGCCCGTCGTGGTCGAGCGACTCCACCTGTGCGGTAACCACCGGCGCTTCGCCGGGCTCCGGCCTGCCGCGCCGGCTCATGCCACCGCGCCCGCCTCGCCCCGCGTCTCCCAGCGCCCGAGGAATTCGCGCCAGTGCGGCTCTGCGCTGCCGCTCAGCGTCTGCCGCACCAGCGCCTGTTGCTCGCGCCACGCCGCCGAACTCAGGCGTCCTCGCAGATGCTCAAAGGCGAGATACACGAGGTGCGTGTTGACCACGTCGGTCTCGCAATAACGGCGGATGTCCTCCATGCCACCGGCACAGTAGGCCTCCCAGACCTGGCTGCCGTCCATGCCGAGCTTGCCGGGGAAGCCCATCAGCTGCGCCAGTTCGTCCAATGGCACGCCGCCGCGGCCGTACATCGCCAGCACGTCCATCAGGTCGGTGTGGCGGG
>VEQZ01000099.1 GCA_018882975.1 Rhodocyclaceae bacterium
GGCCCGTAAAGCTCCAGCTCGACGCCTATGAGCGGGGCGAGATCGACGCGGTCTATCTCGCTTACACGCGCTTCATCAACACCATGAAGCAGGAGCCGGTGATCGAGCAGCTGTTGCCGCTTGACCCATCTCGGCTGCAGGACGACTCGCGTGACTACTCGTGGGACTACCTCTACGAGCCCGACGCGCAGGCCGTGCTCGACGAACTGCTGGTGCGCTATGTCGAGGCGGTGGTGTATCAGGCGGTGGCGGAGAACATGGCCTCTGAACAGAGCGCACGAATGGTCGCGATGAAGTCCGCCTCCGATAACGCCAAAAAAGTCATCGGCGAACTTCAGCTTTCTTACAACAAGGCGCGTCAGGCGGCCATCACCAAGGAGCTGTCCGAGATTGTCGGCGGCGCCGCGGCGGTCTGACGCATCTCTCACTTTTCAAGCATCTGCCTCACGAATCCCGCAACAGGAAGGCAAACATGGCACAGGGTCAAATCGTTCAGTGCATCGGCGCGGTGGTCGACATCCAGTTCCCGCGCGACCAGATGCCCAAGGTCTATGACGCGCTGCAGCTTCAGGACTCAGGCTCCAGCCTGGCCGAAGCTGGTCTCACGTTTGAAGTCCAGCAGCAGCTGGGCGACGGCGTGGTGCGCACCATTGCACTAGGCTCCTCCGACGGCTTGCGCCGCGGCATGGCCGTTGCGAACACCGGCGCGCCCATCTCGGTGCCCGTGGGGTCCGCCACGCTGGGCCGAATCATGGATGTGCTGGGCCGCCCCATTGATGAAGCGGGCCCCATCGGCACCGACGAGCGTCGCGCCATTCACCAGAAGGCGCCCAGCTTCGAAGACCTGAAGCCCTCGGTTGAACTGCTCCCCACCGGCATCAAGGTGATTGACCTGATCTGCCCGTTCGCCAAAGGCGGCAAGATTGGCCTCTTCGGCGGCGCGGGTGTGGGCAAGACCGTGAACATGATGGAACTCATCAACAACATCGCCAAGAGCTACGGTGGCTACTCGGTGTTTGCCGGCGTCGGTGAGCGTACCCGCGAAGGCAACGACTTCTATCACGAGATGGAAGAGTCCAAGGTGCTCGACAAGGTGGCGATGGTGTTCGGTCAGATGAACGAGCCCCCGGGCAACCGTCTGCGCGTGGCGCTGACCGGCCTGTCGATGGCCGAGCGCTTCCGCGACGAAGGCCGCGACATCCTGTTCTTCGTCGACAACATCTACCGCTACACCCTGGCCGGTACCGAAGTGTCGGCACTGCTCGGCCGGATGCCGTCGGCGGTGGGCTACCAGCCGACGCTGGCCGAAGAAATGGGCCGCCTGCAGGAGCGCATCACCTCGACCAAGGTCGGCTCGATCACCTCGATCCAAGCCGTGTACGTCCCTGCGGATGACTTGACCGACCCGTCGCCGGCCACGACCTTCCTCCACTTGGACTCTACCGTTGTGCTGTCTCGCGACATCGCCGCGCTGGGCATCTACCCCGCCGTCGATCCGCTCGACTCGACCTCGCGCCAACTCGACCCGCTGGTGGTGGGCGAAGAGCACTACAACGTCGCGCGCTCGGTGCAGGCCACGTTGCAGCGCTATAAGGAACTGCGCGACATCATCGCCATTCTGGGCATGGACGAACTCTCGCCGGAAGACAAGCTGGCCGTGGCCCGCGCCCGGAAGATCCAGCGCTTCCTGTCGCAACCGTTCCACGTTGCCGAAGTGTTCACCGGTTCGCCGGGCAAGTACGTCACGCTCAAGGACACCATCGCCGGCTTCAAGGCAATCGTCTCGGGCGAACTCGACCACCTGCCGGAACAGGCTTTCTACATGGTCGGCGGCATCGACGAGGCCATCGAGAAAGCCAAGACCCTGCAATAAGGACCGGGAACCGATATGGCAATGACCCTTCAAGTCGATGTCGTCAGCGCCGAGACGTCGATCTACTCCGGGCAGGCCGAGATGGTCATCGCCCCGGGTGCGGGCGGCGAGCTCGGCATCCTTCCGCGGCACGCCCCGCTGATCACGCAGATCAGGCCAGGAGCGCTGCAGCTCAAGGTGCCGGGCCAAGACGAAGACGAATTGGTGTTTATTTCCGGGGGCATCCTTGAAGTGCAGCCGGGCGTGGTCACCGTTCTTGCCGATACCGCCGTGCGCGCCCATGACCTCGACGAGGCCAAGGCGCTGGAAGCCAAGCGGCTGGCCGAGGAGTCCATGACCAACCGCGGCGAAAACTTCAACTACGCCGCGGCGTCGTCGGAACTTGCTGAGGCCATGGGCCAGCTGGCGGCCATTAGCAAGTTGCGCGCCAAAATGAAGGGCGGCCGCGGCTGAGACCGGCCCTGACCTCCCGATGCGTGCGGGCAACCTTGGGGTTGCCCGTTGCGTTTTTGGGCCGCCCCGTCCAACGGCGTGAGTAGTCCCTCTGAGCGGGTCCGAGCGCCGGTACTTGCAAGCGCCACCGCTATACTCGCCGCATGTCGCCCCCTCTGAACATCGTCGTCCTCGCCGCCGGCAAGGGCACGCGCATGCGCTCCGAGCTGCCCAAGGTGCTGCACCGGCTGGCCGGGCGCCCGCTGGTCGAGCATGGGCTCGATGCCGCCGCGGCGCTGGCGCCTGCCGCGACATGCATCGTGTACGGCCACGGTGGCGACGCCGTGCCGCGTGTGCTGGCCGGACGCGGCCTGGCGTTTGCGCTGCAGGCGCCGCAACTGGGAACGGGGCACGCGGTGATGCAGGCGCTGCCGCACCTCGATGGCCGCGCGGTGGTCTTGGTGCTCTATGGCGATGTCCCGCTGGTGCGACCGCAGACGCTCAACCCTCTGGTCGAGGCGGCGCACGGCGGCGCGCTGGCTGTGCTCACCGCGACGCTGGATGACCCGCACGGCTACGGGCGCATCGTCCGCGAGGACGGCGCGCTACGGCGCATCGTCGAGCAGAAGGACGCCAGCGCCGCCGAAGCGGCGATCCGCGAGATCAACACCGGAATCATGGCGATCCCGGCCGGGCGTCTGCCCGGCTGGCTGGGCCGCCTGCGCAGCGACAACGCGCAGCAGGAGTACTACCTCACCGACATCGTCGCCCTGGCGGTGGCCGACGGCGTACCGGTAAAGGGCCTCGATCTGGCCGAGCCGTGGGAGATCGCCGGTGTCAACAGCCCGCGCCAGCTGGCTGAGCTGGAGCGCGTCTGGCAGCGCCGCGAGGCCGACCGCCTGATGGATGCCGGCGTGCGTCTGGCCGACCCGGCGCGCATCGACATCCGCGGCCACCTGCATGCGGGTTCGGACGTGTCGATCGATGTGAATTGCGTGTTCGAGGGCGAGGTGACGCTGGGCGATGGCGTGAGCGTCGGGCCGAACTGCGTCATCCGCGACAGCCGTATCGGCGCCGGCACGCGTGTCGAGGCGATGAGCTGGATGGAGGGCACGATGGTGGGCGAAGCGGCCGTCATCGGCCCCTACGCGCGGTTGCGGCCGGGCACCGAACTGGCGGCCGGCGCGCACGTCGGCAACTTCGTCGAACTCAAGAACAGCCAGGTCGGCGCGGGCAGCAAGATCAACCACTTGAGCTATGTCGGCGACGCCACCGTGGGCGCCCGGGTGAACATTGGCGCCGGCACCATCACCTGCAACTACGACGGCGCCAACAAGTACCGCACGGTGATTGGCGACGACGCCTTCATCGGCTCGGACACGCAGCTGGTGGCGCCGGTCAAAGTTGGTGCCGGCGCGACCATCGGCGCCGGCTCGACCATCACCCGCGATGCGCCCGAGCGCGTACTGACCCTGTCGCGCAACAAGCAGTTCACGCTGGCCGGCTGGAAGCGCCCGCAAAAGAACAAGGACTGAACGGCATGTGCGGCATCGTCGGCGCGATTGCCCAAGCGCCCGTCACAAGCATCCTGGTCGAGGGTCTCAAGCGCCTCGAGTACCGCGGCTACGACTCTTGCGGCGTGGCGGTGCATCAGGCCGGCGGGCTGCGCCGTGCGCGCAGTACGGCGCGGGTGGCCGAACTTGAGCGGCACATCGCCGAGGACGGTGTCGGGGGGCGACTGGGCATCGCCCACACGCGCTGGGCCACGCATGGCGCCCCCGCCGTGCACAACGCGCATCCGCATTTCTCGGGTGACCGCATCGCGCTGGTGCACAACGGCATCATCGAGAACCACGAGACGCTGCGCGCCGAACTGCAGACCGCCGGCTATGTCTTTGAGAGCCAGACCGACACCGAGGTCATCGCCCACCTCATCGACTCGCTCTACACCGGTGACCTGCTGGATGCGGTGCGCCGTGCCCTGCCGCGCCTTAGCGGCGCCTATGCGCTGGCGGTGATCTGCCGCGACGAGCCCGCCCGTCTGGTCGGCGCGCGCGAAGGCAGCCCGCTGGTGCTCGGCGTCGGGCCCGGCGCGCGTTACCTCGCCTCTGACGCGCTGGCGCTGGCGGGCGCCGCCCACCGTGTCGCCTACCTTGAGGAGGGTGACCTCGTCGACCTCCACCAGGAAGCCCACACCGTCTACGCCGCCGCTGACGGCCATGGTGCCGCGGTCACCCGCGAGCTGCGCGGTCTTGAGGCACAGGCTGCCGCCGCCGACCTCGGGCCCTACCAGCACTTCATGCAGAAAGAGATCTTCGAGCAGCCGCGCGCGGTCGCCGACACACTCGATGGCGTGGGAGGACTCGGCCCCGACTTGTTCGGCGAGGCCGCGCCGGCCATGCTGCCGGGCGTCGAGCGGGTGCTCATCCTTGCCTGCGGCACCAGTTACTACGCCGGCTGCGTGGCACGCCAATGGCTTGAGTCGCTGGCCGGCATCCCCTGCAACGTCGAGGTGGCGAGCGAGTACCGCTACCGCTGCAGCGTGCCCGACCCGCGCCAGCTCGTCGTCACCATCAGCCAGTCCGGTGAGACCGCCGACACGCTGGCGGCGCTGCGCCACGCGCGCAGCCTCGGCCAAGACAACACGCTGACCATCTGCAATGTGGCGACCAGCGCGATGGTGCGCGAGTGCCGCATGGCCTTTGTCACCCGCGCCGGGGTGGAGGTGGGCGTGGCTTCGACCAAGGCCTTCAC
>VEQZ01000035.1 GCA_018882975.1 Rhodocyclaceae bacterium
GTCTGGTCCAGCGTGTGCGTGCTTCGACCACCGGCGAGGCCGAGGTGGAGGCGGCGGCGCTGGCCTGGCTGCGCCAGCATCTGCCGGCCAAGGCCTCGCCCATGTGCGGCAACAGCATCGGTCAGGACCGGCGCTTCCTCGCCCTGCACATGCCGCAGCTGGAGGCCTTTTTTCACTACCGCAATATCGATGTGAGCACGCTCAAGGAACTCGCCAAGGCGTGGTACCCGGCCGAATTCGCGGCCTTCAAGAAGAAGACGCGCCATGAGGCGCTGGCCGACGTCTACGAGTCGATCGACGAGGCGCGCTACTACCGCGACGCGGTGTTCAAGGCCGCTGCCAGCTGAGGTTGCGGCGGGGCCGGGGCTTCGGCTGCCTGAGCCTGCGCCACCGGCAGCCATTGGCCGGCCTGCAGCGCTTCAAGCGGGCGGAAGTCGGTCTTGTAGCGCATCTTTGCGCTCTCGCCGATCCAGTAGCCTAGGTAGAGGTGCGGCAAGCCGTGGCGCCGGCACCAGTCGATCTGCCACAGCACGCCGTAGGTGCCGAGGCTGGCGCCTGTCAGGTCGGGGTCGTAGAAGGTGTACACCGCCGACAGGCCGTCGCTGAGGCGGTCGATCAAGGCCACCATGCGCAGCACACCGGCCTCGCGGAACTCGACCAGCAGCGAGTCGACGCGGCTCTGCAGGAGGAAATGCGCGTACTGCTCGCGGCTGTCGTGGTCCATGCCGCCACCGCTGTGGCGCGTGCTCTGGTAGCGCAGGTAGAGCGCGTAATGCTCCTCCGAGAACGCCAGCGGCCCCTCGCTGACTTCCAACGCGGCATGTTTGCGCTGCGCCCGGCGCTGGCTGCGGTTGGGCTCGAAGCCGTCCACCAGCACCCGCACCGGCGTACAGGCGCGGCAGCTGTCGCAATACGGGCGGTAGGTGAACAGGCCGCTGCGCCGAAAACCAGCACGCACCAGTTCGCCATAGACGTGGCTGTCGATGAAGTGGCCGGGGGTGGCCACCTGCGAGCGTGCAAGCCGCCCCGGCAAGTAGGAGCAACTGTACGGCGCGGTCACATAGAACTGGAGAACCTGATACGGCAGGTCACGCAAGGAGCTCATCGTCGAGACGCCACTTTCCCGGAGCCAAGCCGCAGTCTACCAAGTCCGCGAGCCTTGCGATGAAGGCATCACGCGGGATCGGCACGGCACCCATCGTAGCCAGGTGCGAGGTCTCCATCTGGCAGTCGATCAGGCCGAACCTCCAGCGCCGCAATTGCTTGCACAGATGCACCAGCGCGATCTTGGACGCGTCGCGCTGCACATGAAACATCGATTCGCCAAAGAAGATGCGGCCGATGGCCAGCCCGTACAGCCCGCCGACCAGATTGTCGTCCATCCAGACTTCGATGGAATGGGCATAGCCCTGATCGTGCAATTCGAGGTAGACGCTGCGGATGGCCGGGTTGATCCAGGTGCCGTCGTCGCGCCGCAGGTCAGCGCAGTTGTCGATGACATCGGCGAAGGCGGTGTCGGCGCGCACCTCGTGCTTGCCGTTGCGCAGCGTCTTGATCAGGCTGTGCGAGACGTGCACCGACGACGGGTCCAGTACCATGCGCGGGTCCGGACTCCACCACAGGATCGGATCGTCGTGGGCGTACCACGGGAAGATGCCGGAACGGTAGGCGCGCAGCAGGGTATCGACATCAAGGCGCCCCCCGGCGGCCAGCAGGCCGTTGGGGTCGCGCAGGGCGGCCGCGACCGGCGGGAAGGGCGCGCCCGGAGACAACCACGGAATCATCTACGACCTCTCACACTCGCAACGTACCCGCAGGACTTCCACGAGCATTGGAACGTGTCTAATCATAAACCCTGATAGGCGGATTCACCACATTTGAATGAATTGACGAACTGCTTTCACTGTGGTTTGCCGGCGCCGGACGGCGCGGCGCTCGTGGTGGCTATCGCCGGCAGCCCGCGGCCGATGTGCTGCCGTGGCTGTCAGGCGGTGGCGCAGGCTATCGTCGACGCCGGCATGGCCACCTACTACGCGCAGCGCACCGCGCTGCCCGGCGCGCCCGGCGAGCCGCTGCCCCACCTCGCCGCGCTGGCCGCCTACGACAGCCCGGCGCTGCAGGCGGGTTTCGTCGAGGCGCCGGCTAGCGATGCCAGCGGCACGTCATGCGAGGTCAACCTGATGCTCGAGGGCATCACCTGCGCCGCCTGCCTGTGGCTCAACGAGCGGCACCTGGCGGCGCAGCCCGGCGTGCTGGCGGTCGATGTCAACTTCAGCACCCATCGGGCCAGAGTGCGCTGGGACCCGGCGCGCACGCAGTTGTCGCGCCTGCTGCGGGCGGTGGCGGCGATCGGCTATCGCGCCCACCCCTTCGACGCGCGCCGCCGCGACGCCCTGATGCAGCGCGAACGGCGCACCGCGCTGTGGCGCTTTCTGGTGGCCGGCCTGTCGTCGATGCAGGTGATGATGTACGCGGTGCCGGTGTATCTGGCCGGCGAGGGCGACATGACGGCGGCCGACGAGACGCTGATCCGTTGGGCCAGCCTGGCGCTCACCCTGCCGGCGGTGGTCTATTCCTCGGCGCACTTCTTCCGCAATGCGTGGCGTGACCTGCGCCTGCGCCGCCTTGGCATGGATGTGCCGGTGGCGCTGGGTATTGCCGTGGCCTTTGCCGCCAGCGTGTGGGCCACCGTGACCGGCACCGGCGAGGTCTACTTCGACTCGGTGACCATGTTCGTCTTCCTGCTGCTCGGTGGGCGCTACCTCGAGCTGCGCGTGCGCCAGCGGGCCACCGACGCCGTGGACCGCCTCGGCGCCATCGTGCCGGCAGTGGCCGACCGCCTGCCCGACTGGCCGGCGTCGCGCCGCAGCGAGGCGGTGGCGGTCGCGGCGCTCGCCGTCGGCGACGTGGTCAGCGTGGCGCCGGGCGGCGTGGTGCCGGCCGACGGCGTAGTGGTGGAGGGCGACTCCGCCGCCGACGAGAGCCTGCTCACCGGCGAGTCGCTGCCGGTGCCCAAGGCTGTCGGGGCGCTGGTCACCGGGGGCTCGATGAACCTGCAGAGCCCGCTGCTGGTGCGCGTGACCCGGGTCGGCGCCGAGACCACGGTGCAAACCATCGTCCGCCTGCTCGACCGCGCCATGAGCGAGAAGCCGGCCGGCGTGGCGCAGGCCGACCGCCTGGCCGGCCGCTTCGTCGCCGTGGCGCTGGCGGCGGCGGCGCTGACCTTTGCCGCGTGGTTGTGGCTGGAGCCGGCGCGCGCGCTGTGGGTGGCGGTGTCGGTGCTGGTGGTGACCTGCCCCTGTGCCCTGGCGCTGGCCACGCCGGCCGCGCTCACCGCCGCCACTACCCGGCTGGCGCGCGAGGGTGTGCTGGTGACGCGCGGCCACACCCTTGAGACCTTGGCGCGGGTCACTGACGTGGTGTTCGACAAGACCGGCACGCTCACCCACGGTCGCCTGCGCCTGGGCCAGGTGCTCGCGCATGCCGACAGGTCCGCCGCGCAGTGCCACGCGCTGGCCGCCGCGCTCGAGCAGGGCTCGCGCCACCCGGTGGCGCTGGCGCTGCTGGCCGGCCGCGCCAGCGATGCCGCCCCGCTGCCGGCGGTCGCGGCGCGGCACCTTATCGGGCTCGGCGTCGAGGGTGCCCTGCCGGACCCGCACGCGCTCGCCGCAGCCCACGCAGCCGACGCTGCCGCAGCCATGGCCGCCGGCATACCCGCTGACACCTCTGGCGGCACGCTCACCCTGCGCCTTGGCGCCGCCGATTGGCTGGCCGCTTGGTGCGCCGCGCCGCCACCCGCCGACCTGCCCACCGGCGATGCCGGCACGGTGGTGGTGCATCTGGCCTCGGCGCGGGCTTGGTTGGCCAGCTTCGTGCTCGAGGACGAACTGCGCGCCGACGCGCCGGCCGCCATCGACGCCCTGCGCGCGCTCGGCTGCCGGGTGCACCTGCTGTCCGGCGACCAGGCCGCGGCGGTGGCGGCAGTGGCCGACCGGCTCGGCATCGAACAGCGGGTGGCGCGCGCCTCGCCGGCGTCTAAACTGGACTGTGTTCAGAACATTCAGGGTATCCGGAACGGTGAGGGCGGCGCTGGTTTGCCGCCCGGGGAGCGGGCGGGATGCGTGTTGATGGTGGGCGATGGCGTCAACGACGCACCGGTGCTGGCCGGCGCCGATGTGTCGCTGGCGGTGGCCAGCGCCAGCGAGGTGGCGGGCGCCAGCGCCGATGGCCTGCTGCTTTCGGGGCGCCTCGGCGACATCGCCGCGGCCATCCGCCGGGCGCGCATGACGCAGCGCATCATTCGCCAAAACCTCGTATGGGCAATCGTCTACAATGCCGCCTCGATTCCGCTGGCGGCCGCCGGCTTGGTCAGCCCTTGGCTGGCCGGCTTGGGCATGGCGGGCAGTTCCCTCCTCGTGGTGGGCAATGCCCTGCGTTTGGGCCGCTGACGCTGTGCAGCGCAGCATCGCCGGGAGGGTGGCATGGAGAGCCTCTATCTGCTCATCCCGCTGAGCGTGCTGCTGGTCGGCGGGATCCTCTGGCTGCTGTGGTGGGCTGTGGGCAGCGGCCAGTTTGACGATCTCGAGGGGCCGGGACACCGGATCCTCATGGACGACGACCGGCCGGTGCCGGCTCCGCCGCCGGATGACCTGCGCTAGATCAGGTCTCGTATGCGGCGCGCGTGACACCATCGGTCGGGGGATGGAACGGCCGCACGTGTCGTGCGCGCTCCCCGCGCCGAGCGTCGGGCGTCCGCGAGTAACGCTTTCGATAGAGGGGTTGCTGTGATGGGGGATGGTGTGATGCAGGAGACATACAACTACAAGGTGGTGCGCCAGTTCGCCGTCATGGCGGTGGTCTGGGGCATCGTCGGCATGGCGATGGGGGTGTTCATCGCCGCGCAGCTGGTGTGGCCGGACATGACCTACGGCATCGAGTGGCTGAGCTACGGGCGCCTGCGTCCGCTGCACACCAACGCGGTGATCTTTGCCTTTGGCGGCTGCGCGCTGTTCGCCACCAGTTACTACGTGGTGCAGCGCACCTGCCACGCGCGCCTCTTCAACGACGGGCTGGCGGCCTTCACCTTCTGGGGCTGGCAGGCGGTCATCGTGGCGGCGGCCATCAGCCTGCCGATGGGCTACACCAGCGGCAAGGAATACGCCGAACTCGAGTGGCCCATCGACATCCTCATCGCAGTGGTCTGGGTCTGCTACGCCCTCACTTTCTTCGGCACCGTGATCAAGCGCAAGACGCCGCACATCTATGTGGCCAACTGGTTCTTCGGCGCTTTTATCCTCACCGTGGCCCTGCTGCACATCGTCAATAGCATGGCGATGCCGGCTGGCCCGTTCAAGTCCTATTCGGCCTACGCCGGCGTGCAGGACGCCATGATCCAGTGGTGGTACGGCCACAATGCGGTGGGCTTCTTCCTCACCGCCGGCTTCCTGGGGATGATGTATTACTTCGTGCCGAAGCAGACCAATCGCCCGGTCTATTCGTACCGCCTCTCCGTGGTGCACTTCTGGGGCCTGATCTTCACCTACATGTGGGCCGGCCCCCACCACTTGCACTACACCGCGCTGCCGGACTGGACGCAGTCGCTCGGCATGGTGTTCTCGCTGATCCTGCTGGCACCCTCGTGGGGCGGCATGGTCAACGGCATCATGACCCTTTCCGGCGCGTGGGACAAACTTCGCACCGACCCCATCCTGAAGTTCCTCGTCACCTCGCTGTCGTTCTACGGCATGAGCACTTTCGAGGGCCCGATGATGGCCATCAAGTCGGTCAACGCGCTCAGCCACTACACCGACTGGACCGTCGGCCACGTGCATTCGGGTGCCTTGGGCTGGGTTGCCATGGTATCGATCGGCTCGCTCTACTACCTCATCCCGCGCATGTTCGGCCGGCAGGAGATGTGGAGCGTGCGTCTGATCAACGTCCACTTCTGGCTGGCCACGCTCGGCGTGGTGCTCTACATCGCCGCGATGTGGGTGGCGGGTGTGTCCGAGGGCCTGATGTGGCGCGCCACCAACCCCGACGGCACGCTGACCTACAGCTTCGCCGAGGCGGTCAAGGCGACCTATCCCTTCCTCTTCATCCGCTTCCTCGGTGGCCTGCTCTATGTCAGCGGCATGCTGCTGATGGCGTACAACGTCTATCGCACGGCGACTGCCCGCGATGCCCGCGTCTACAACGACGCGCCCATCCCGGCCGCTGCGCTGGCGCACGCCTGAGGAGACCGCGATGAGCAAGTTCAACACGCATCACCTCATCGAGAAGAACGTCGGCGTCCTCGTCGTGCTCACCCTTCTGGTGGTGAGCATCGGCGGCCTGGTCGAGATCGTGCCGCTGTTCTTCCAGAAGTCGACCACGCAGCCGGTGGATGGCCTCAAGCCCTACACCGCGCTGCAGGTGGCGGGCCGTGACATTTATGTCCGCGAAGGCTGCTACACCTGCCACTCGCAAATGGTGCGTCCGTTCCGCGCCGAGACCGAACGCTACGGCCACTATTCGGTGGCCGGCGAGTTCGTCTACGACCACCCCTTCCAGTGGGGTTCCAAGCGCACTGGCCCGGACCTGCACCGGGTCGGCGGCAAGTATTCCGACGACTGGCACCGCGTGCACCTGCGCCAGCCGCGCGACCTGGTGCCGGAGTCGAACATGCCGGCTTTCCCGTGGCTGCAGTACCGCAACGTCGACAGCGCTGCGTTGCCGGCGCACATGCGTGCCCTGCGCGCGGTGGGCGTGCCCTACAGCGACGCCGAGATCGGCGATGCCGTCAAGGACACCGCTGGCAAGACCGAGGAAGACGCGCTGATCGCCTACCTGCAGGTGCTGGGCACCGCGCTCAAGTCCGGCCGCTGAGAGGCTCCGATGCACATGGACATTATCGACCTGCGCAGCCTGTTCACCGTGCTGGCCTTCGTCAGCTTTGTCGGCATCGTCTGGTGGGCGTGGAGTTCGGGCCGCGAAGAGGCCTTTTCCGAGGCCGCGCGCATCCCCATGGACGACGACGACCGCCCGGCCGCAGCGCGCGGCGGCAGCAAGACCGAGGAATGAGAGATGAGTGATTTTGTGAGCAGTTTCTGGTCCTGGTATGTCGGCGTGACGGTGGTCGCCAGCGTCATCGGCTGCCTGTGGCTGATGAAGTCGCAGGACGTGCCGACCGACGAGGGCAAGGAGCTTGACCACCGCTGGGACGAGACCTTGGTCGAGATCGACAACCCATTGCCCAAGTGGTGGAAGGGCCTGTTCTACGCGACGGTGGTGTTCGCCGTGGGTTACCTGGCGCTCTACCCGGGCATCGGCAGCTATGCCGGCCTGCTCGGCTGGACCAGCACCGGCCAGCACACGCAGGAGCTCAAGCAGGCTGACGAGCGCTTTGGCCCGGTGCTGGCCAAGTACGAGGCGATGTCGGTGGAAGACCTGGCCAAGAACCCCGAGGCGCACGAGATGGGCAAGCGCATGTGGCTGACCTATTGCACGCAGTGCCACGGACCGGATTCGGGCGGCAACGTCGGCTTTCCCAACCTGCGCGACGAGGACTGGATCTGGGGCGGCACGCCGGAGAAGATCAAGGAGACCATCGCGCTCGGGCGCCAGGCCATGATGCCGGCCTACGGCGGGCAGCAGGCGGTGGTGGGGGGTCCGCAGGGTGCGGTCGAGATGTCGCATTACGTGATGAGCCTGTCCGGCCTGCCGCACGACGCCGCGTTGGCGGCCAAGGCCGCGCCCAAGTTCATGCAGGTGTGTGCCGCCTGCCACGGCGCCGAGGGCAAGGGCAACCAACTGCTCGGCTCGGCCAACCTGACTGACCGCTACTGGCTCTACGCCAAGGGCGCCGACACCAAGTCGATCCAGGAGAGCATCGTCGAGACGCTGGTCAAGGGCCGCGCCGGCAAGATGCCCGCGCAGCTCGAGCACCTCGGCGAGGCCAAGGTGCATCTGTTGGCGGGGTATGTGTATGGTCTGCGCGCCGAAGGCGCTCCCCAGTAAGGCCGCGGGCTGCTGAAGCGTGAATAGCGAAGGCGCCGTCGCCACCGTCCGGCCGCCGGCGTCCAAGCGCGACAACGCCGCGCTGCGCGGGCTGCGCATCCACCCGCACTCGGTCACCGGCTGGTTCGCCAGCTGGCGGGTGGCGCTGGTGGTCATCACGCAGTTGGTGTTCTATGGGGTGCCCTGGCTGCAATGGGAGGGCCGGCAGGCGGTGCTGTTCGACCTCGCCGCGCGCAAGTTCTATCTTGGCCCGCTGGTGCTCTACCCGCAGGACTTCATCTACCTCACCGGGCTGCTGATCACCTGCGCGCTAGCGCTGTTCGTGTTCACCGCGGTGGCCGGCCGCCTGTGGTGCGGCTACGCCTGTCCGCAGACCGTCTACACCGAGATTTTTCTCTGGATCGAGCGCGCCATCGAAGGCGACGGCCCCAAGCAGCGCCGGCTCGATGCCGCGCCCTGGGGCCCGCGCAAGCTTGCCATCCGCGGCGGCAAGCACGTGGTCTGGCTGCTGTTGGCGCTGTGGACCGGCTTCACTTTCGTCGGCTACTTCCTTCCCATCCACGCCATGACCGCGGCCATCCCGACGCTGGACTTTGGCAGCGAGTCGGTGGCCATCCTGTTCTACGGCTTCTTCACTTACTACAACGCCGGCTGGCTGCGCGAGAAGATCTGCAAGTTCATGTGTCCGTACGCGCGCTTTCAGAGCGTGATGTTCGACGCCGACACGCTGATCGTGACCTATGACGCCGCCCGCGGCGAGCCACGCGGCACCCGCCGCAAGGGTGGCAACGAGGGCTTGGGCAGTTGTGTGGACTGCGGCTTCTGCGTCTCGGTGTGCCCCACCGGCATCGACATCCGCAAAGGCCTGCAGATCGACTGCATCGCGTGTGGCGCCTGCATCGACGCCTGCGACCAGGTGATGGACCGCATGGAGATGCCGCGCGGGCTGATCCGCTATTCGACCGAGAACGTGATCCAGGGCAAGCGCCCCGCCGGCGCCTGGTACTCGCACATCCTGCGCCCGCGCGTCATCGTCTACGGCCTGGTTCTGGCCACCGTGGTCGGCGCCATGGTGTTCGCGCTGGCCAGCCGCGACCCCTTCCGCGTCAACGTGATCCGCGAGGGCAGCGTGCTGTCGCGGCCCACCGCTGACGGGCGCATCGAGAACCTCTACCGCGTCAAGGTGTTCAACATGGACGAGCAGCCGCGCCGCTATCGCATCAGTGCCGAGGGCCTGCCGAGCCTGAGCATCGCGGCGCTTGGCGGCGCCGAATTCGAGGTGCCGGCGGTGGGCTACCGCACCATGGAGGTCTATCTGCGCGTCGACCCGAATGTGGTGGCCAAGGGCACGCACGACGTGCGCTTCACCGTGGTCAGCCGCGACGACGGCGCGCCGCTGAGCGTGGTCGAGAAATCGACCTTTCTGCTCCGTTGATGCGGTCTCGCAACACGGCGCTGTCGAACCCGCGCGGGCGGCGCCTGTCGATGCCTGCTCTACCCAGTCTGCGAGCTTGCCCTTGAATCCGATGTCTTCCGCACGCCTGCCGTGGTATCGCCAGCGAGAGCCCTGGCTGCTCATGCTGGGTCCGGCGGTGGTGGTGGTGGCCGGCCTGATCACCGCTTGGCTCGCCATCGACACCGACGACGGGCTGGTGGTGGGCGACTATTACAAAGAGGGCAAGACCATCAATCAGGTGCTGCGGCGCGAGCAGGCGGCAGCCGACCTGGGCCTGACCGCGCGCGTGCGCTTTGAGGCGGCCGGGCATCTGCTGCGTGCACATCTGGCGTCGAGCAAGGGCGCGACCGTCATGCCGCCGGCCATCGACGTGCTGTTCTCGCACCCGACGCGCGCCGGTGCCGACCAGACCGTGCGCCTGCAACGCAGTCCGGACGGCGACTACGTTGGCGCCACCACGCCACCCGATGCGGCCAACTGGTTCGTGCTGCTGCAAGACCCGGCCGGTGCCTGGCGGCTCGCCGGCCGCTGGGCAGCGCAGGCCGACAGTGCGCCGCTGGAACTGGTGGCCGGCACGAGCGGTGCCGGGCCCGCCCGCGTGCCCATCGACCTGCCGCCTGGGGTGCCGCGACCGAGCCGGTAGCGCCGCAGGGTTGGAACGCTGCCGGGCCCAGCAGCGCCGCGCTGGGGTGTGGAGGCCGGGCCGACTGAACCCGCTGATCGGCCGCCTACTCGACCAACAGCGCCGCCACCACCGCGCGGTCTTCGCCGGCGAGGATGTTGTAGGTGCGGCAGGCCGCCGCCGTGTCCATGAAGTCCACGCCGATCTGCGCGGCGCTGAGCGCGGCGTAGAGCCGCGGATGGGCAAAGCGCTGGCGCAGGCCGGTGCCGACCAGCACCACGTCGGGTTGCAGGGCGAGCAGCGCATCGAAATGGCGTTCCGCCAGCTCACCCCAACCGGTTAGCGGCCACGCCGCCGGCGCCGCGCGTGCCTGCAGCACCACCGCACCGCTCCAGCGCTGGCCACGCACCGTCACGCTCGCTGGCCGACCGTCAGCCGCCGGCTCGATGGCGCCGACCAGGTAGAGTTCGTGGTCTTTCTGCAGATGGAGTTTCATGGCGTGGAGAGGCTGACCGAGGCGGTATCGGGCTGACCGTACAACAGCATCAGGCTATCATGGCGGGCTCGACACAAAAACGCCTGCAGCCCGCGTCAGGACCCACATGAACGCTCCCATCAACCGCGAGATACCGACCACCGGCAACGCCGGGCTGGTGATGAAGTCGGCCAAGCTGGCCAACGTCTGCTACGACATCCGCGGCCCGGTGCTGGCGCGCGCGCGCGAAATGGAGGAAGAGGGCCACCGCGTCATCAAGCTCAACATCGGCAACCTCGCGCCCTTTGGCTTTGACGCGCCCGAGGAGATCGTCCAGGACGTCATCCACAACCTGCCCGAGGCGGCAGGCTACTCCGACAGCAAGGGCCTGTTCTCGGCGCGCAAGGCGGTCCAGCAATATGCCCAGGAGAAGGGCATCCTCGGCGTGACCATCGACGAGATCTTCATCGGCAACGGCGCCTCGGAACTCATCGTCATGGCCATGCAGGGCCTGCTCAACAGCGGCGACGAAGTGCTGGTGCCGGCCCCCGACTACCCGCTGTGGACGGCTGCAGTGACCCTCGGTGGCGGCCGTGCCTGCCACTATGTGTGTGACGAGGGCGCCGGCTGGATGCCCGACCTTGCCGACATCCGCAGCAAGATCACCAGCAATACGCGCGCCATCGTGCTGATCAACCCGAACAACCCGACCGGCGCGGTGTACCCGGTCGAGGTGCTGCGCGAACTGGTGGAGATCGCGCGGCAGCACCAGCTGGTGGTCTTCGCCGACGAGATCTACGACAAGACGCTCTACGACGGCGCCCGGCACGCCAGCATCGCCTCGCTGGCCGACGACATCGTCTTTGTCACGCTCAACGGCCTCTCCAAGAACTACCGCGCCTGCGGCTACCGCGCCGGCTGGATGATCGTGAGCGGCGCCAAGCGCGCCGCCCGGGATTACATCGACGGGCTGGGCATTCTGGCCAGCATGCGCCTGTGCTCCAACGTGCCGGCGCAGTTCGCCATCCAGACCGCGTTGGGCGGCTACCAGACCATCCGCGAACTGGTGGCGCCAGGCGGCCGCCTGTGCCGCCAGCGCGACTTGGCGTATGAGCTCATCACCAGCATCCCCGGGGTGAGTTGCGTCAAGCCGCAGGGGGCGATGTACCTGTTCCCGCGTCTCGACCCCAAGGTCTACCCGATTGCCGACGACCAGCGCTTCATTCTCGATCTGCTCGAGGCCGAACGTGTCCTCTTGGTCCAGGGCACCGGCTTCAACTGGCCGCGCCCGGATCACTTCCGCATCGTCTTTTTGCCGCACGAGGACGATCTGCGCGAGGCGCTGACGCGCATCGACCGGCATTTCGCGCGCTACCGCAAGCAGCACGGCACGGCCTGAGGCGCGCCATTGGCGCCCTTGTCCGCCACAGATTTGCTCACCCATCACCTCGCACAAACACAACTGACCCGCTCATGAAGCCCATCCACGTCGGCCTGCTCGGCATCGGCACCGTCGGTGGCGGCACCTTTGCCGTGCTCGCCCGCAATGCAGAAGAAATCGCGCGCCGTGCCGGCCGCCCCATCGTCATCACCGCAGTGGCCGACAAGAACCTCGAGCGTGCCCGTGAGGTGGTCGGCACCGCTGCCGGTGTGCGCATCACCGACGACGCCATGAGCGTGGTCGACGATCCGGCCATCGACATCGTGGTGGAGCTGATCGGCGGCTACGGCTTTGCCAAGGATGCGGTGCTGCGGGCCATCGCCAATGGCAAACATGTTGTAACGGCAAATAAGGCGCTGCTCGCCGTGCACGGCAACGAGATCTTTGCCGCCGCGCAGCAGAAGGGCGTGATGGTCGCCTTCGAAGCCGCCGTGGCCGGTGGCATCCCGATCATCAAGGCAGTGCGCGAGGGCCTCACCGCCAACCGCATCGAGTGGATCGCCGGCATCATCAATGGCACCACCAACTACATCCTCTCGACCATGCGCGACAGTGGCCGGCCGTTCGCCGACGTGCTGGCCGACGCGCAGGCGCTCGGCTATGCCGAGGCCGACCCGACCTGGGACATCGAGGGCGTGGATGCCGCGCACAAGATCACGCTGCTCTCGGCCATCGCTTTTGGGACGCCGGTGCAGTTCGAGCAGGCGCACATCGAGGGCATCAGCCAACTCGCCGCCGAGGACATCCGCTACGCCGAGGAGCTGGGCTACCGCATCAAGCTGCTCGGCATCACCAAGCGCGTGGCCGGCGGCATCGAGCTGCGCGTGCACCCGGCGCTGGTGCCGGCCAAGCGGCTGATCGCGAATGTCGAGGGCGTGATGAACGCCGTACTGGTCAAGGGTGACGCGGTCGGCGCCACGCTCTACTACGGCCGCGGCGCCGGCGCCGAGCCGACCGGCAGCGCGGTGATCGCCGATCTGGTCGACGTGACGCGCCTGCACACCGCCGACCCTGAGCACCGCGTGCCGCACCTCGCCTTCCGCGCCGACCAGCTCGAGAACACGCCAGTGGTGCCGATGAGCGAGGTCGAGAGCGCCTACTACCTGCGCCTGCGCGTGCAGGACAAGCCGGGCGTGCTGGCTGACGTCGCGCGCATTCTTGCCGACAACGCCATCTCCATCGAGGCGATGATTCAAAAGAATGCGGCCCAGAAGGAGCCGGGGGAGGGCGGTGGCGAGGCTGACATCATCCTGCTCACCCACATTACCCGCGAGCAGCACGCCGACGCCGCCATCGCCCGCATCGAGGAGTTGGCCACCACGGTCGGCAGGGTGACGCGGTTGCGGCTGGAAAGTTTGGCGAGCTGATCTTGCTGCGCGTACTGGTCTGCATCCCGCACTACTTTCGGCGCGCTGCCGAAGACTCCGGCGTCGCGAACGGATCAAACCGGGACACGCTGGCCGCGCGACTCTCGCAGGTCAGCTATTGCCTTTCGCAGTTGACTGCGGTTCTGGGGTCGGTGCGCTTCCTGATGGGCTCGCCGGGGCGTATCGCGCATGAGCAGGTGATACCGGTCGCGCAGAAGGTCGGTGGCGACGTGGTGATGGTTTCTGCACCCGACAACCATCTGTTCGAGGAGCTCGGCGGGGCCCACGGCTTTCAGGGCGTGCTCTGGCCGGGGCCGCCGCGCCAGTTGGGCTACCACTGCCGGCGCGTATTTGCGCGGCATGCCGGGCACTACGACTTCTACCTGTTCATCGAGGATGACACCACCATACTCGATCCGGCGTTTTTCCGGAAAGTGGCCGCTTTCTATCGGGCGCATGGCGAGGACTGCATCCTGCAACCCAATCGCTTCGAGATTTTCAGCCATTATCAGCGCGGTTGGCGCGCGTACCTGGATCAACCGGCGTTTCCGGTTCATCGCGTGGCGGAGCAACCGGGCCCGGCGACCCTGACGCTGCCCGATTTTGACGGCGAAGTGCTCTTCCACAAAACCACCGACGCCATGTCCGGCGCCTACGTGATCACCGACCGCCAGTTGCGGCGCTGGATGGACCAGACCGATTTTCATGCGCCGGCTCCGGCCGACCTGGCGGCCGGACTTGATCCGATCGAAATCACCCAATTCCCGCTGGGAGGCAGCCTGCCGGTCTATCGCCCGGCGCCGCAGAACCTTGACTTTCTGGAAGTGCACCATGTTCCCAATCGGCTGTCCGGTCTCAAGACACCGAGTCGCAAGATTCGGGAACACCTTGCGCCAATCTTGCAAGCGTCCGCTTTGCGGTAGCATCCGGCCAATGACGATTCGGCCGCAAAACTCCCGACCACGGTCTGCCAACGGCAGTGCCCGATGAAAGCCGGTCGCGATTCGCGCATGCGCGTGCTGGTGACCGGGGGCGCAGGGTTCCTCGGCAGCTTTCTTTGTGAGCGCCTCATCGAGCAGGGGCATGACGTCATCTGCGTCGACAATTTCTACACCGGCGACAAACGCAATATCGCCGGTCTGCTGGGCAAGCCCAATTTCGAGCTGATCCGCCACGACGTCACCTTCCCGCTTTACGTCGAGGTGGACCGCATCTTCAACCTCGCCTGCCCGGCATCGCCCATCCACTACCAGCGCGACCCGGTACAGACCACCAAGACCAGCGTGCACGGTGCCATCAACATGCTGGGGCTGGCCAAGCGCGTCAAGGCGCGCATCCTGCAGGCGTCAACCAGCGAGGTCTACGGCGACCCGGAGGTGCATCCGCAGCCGGAGTCGTACTGGGGGCGGGTCAACCCGGTAGGGCCGCGGTCTTGCTACGACGAAGGCAAGCGCTGCGCCGAGACCTTGTTCTTTGACTACCACCGGCAGCACGGGCTCGACATCAAGGTGGTGCGCATCTTCAACACCTACGGGCCGCGCATGCACCCCAATGACGGTCGGGTGGTGAGCAACTTCATTGTGCAGGCGCTGCGTGGGGAGCCGCTGACCATCTACGGCGATGGCAGCCAGACCCGCTCGTTCTGCTACGTCGATGACCTGATCGAAGGCATGTTGCGCATGATGGAGAGCCCAGCGGAGTTCGTCGGCCCGGTGAACCTCGGTAACCCGGGCGAATTCACCATGCTGCAACTGGCGGAGATGGTGATCTGCCTGACCGGGTCGAGTTCGCGGATCGAGTTCCACCCCTTGCCGCAGGATGATCCCAGGCAGCGGCGGCCGGATATCGCGTTGGCTGGGGAGGTGTTGGGGTGGGGGCCTGAGACTCAGCTTGGGTCGGGACTTGCAAAAACCATCGAGTTTTTCGAGGAAACCCTGCCGCCGAAACGCGCAAAACTATCGAGGTGACTCGTCGGCCGGAAGCACCAGAGTTGATATTCTCGGCGAGTGTAAAGAGTGGACGTCGTGCGCCACTGAATGGGATTTTCGTCAGGGCTATAAAACAATATTGCTCCCATGAATGTCCTTCCAGCCCATGCCTGCCGATCCCAATAGCGAGAGGAACTCAGCTGAATCCAGCCATGGACCATTAACATCTTCGCCAAAGGGTCCCGCCGAGTGATCCCTGAACGAATACTCTACCATTTGTTCGCCCGATTTTACTAAAGTTTTTTTATACTCATTTTTGACACTTGGCCCGTCAACCAACTTGAATTTTCTGTATCCTCCAAGCGCGACCAAGGTACAGAATACTTCTGGGTGATGGCTTTCCGCGGAAATGTATGGCGGCATTATTCCGGCATTAAAAAGTGACCTCAGTATCGGTTCATCATAGTACTCAATATCGATTTTTACATAATAAGGTTCGCCATATTTTCTGATTATTTGAACAACTCCTGATGAGGGCAAGTAAACCCGATCAAAATTTTCAATCAAGTTGCTTGGTGGTCTGGGGAATTGACTTAATACATGATGGTATTTGTGTAAATAGAAAGGTACCTCGATTCGACTGCTGTCTTCGACTGAAACCACAAAATTCTCAACTACCAAGCGGCCCTCTTGAATCTGCGCCGCAAATCTCTGACGCATAAAATCGCAGAGCGAGGGGTTTGCCTCGATGGCCACCACAAGATCGGATTTTAAGAGATAGTAGGGTATATTGCACCCATTATTTGCGCCGACGTCATATATTATTTTCATTTTGCTTTCAGTGCGAATTTAAGGTTTTGCAAAGGCCGACACGGTCCTCAAATAGTTATCTCCGGCAACCGAAGCCCCGAAAACTTCCGATCCAGGTGCCGAATCTCGCAAAAATCCTGCGAATCGCCGCTGGCCTTGTACACCGGGAAGGTCTTGAGCATCGCCAGACTCGCTGCGCTCTCCATCGGCCCGATGAACGAGCTGTCGAGGTCGAGAAAGTGCGGTTGCGCCATCCAGTATGCAAGTTCCTCGCGGGTGATGGCAAAGAAACCGGAGTGCGGGTTGAGGGCGCGCGCAAACTGCAGCGTCCGGCCCGGCCACGGCGCTTCCAGGCGTAGCTCGCCGGGGATGCGCTCGAAGTAACCGGCGGTCAGGCGCCGCTTGAGGTCGCCGTCGATATAGGTCTTGAAGCGCGTTCCACCGGGGTTGACCTCGTACCGGTTGGGCTGCAGCAGCCGCATCGGGCCAAAGGTTTGGCGGAACCAGGCCTGCCGCAAAAAGAAGTCGGCGTTGCGCAGCACCAGATCGTCCTCGGAATAGACGAACCAGTCGTAGGCCGCGGCGGCATCGGCCATCACCCGGTGCGCCGCAAACGGCAGCATCCGCGGGTCCTCCACGGACACGTCGATGGCGCGTGCGCCATAGGCCGCGAGCAACTTGCGGTCGAGCAGATGATGGCTGCCGTTGATCACCAGGCGGATGTCGAGTTGGAAGCGCTGCGTTCCAAAGATCTCGCACTTGCGGTGCTCGATATTGATGGTCGCGGTCTCGCTGTAGTGCGAGCGCCAATCCAGCAGCACATCCTCGAGGTTCTGGCGGCGGCGGTCGCGACCGCCCGGGTCGGTGGAGGAGTAGATGGATTGCGCCTGCGGCCGGTAGAAGTGCGCGAGCACGAGCAGGATTTTCATGGCCGGTGGCGGGAGCGGAGTGCGCGGCGAGTGCGGGGCAGCGAAGTTTAACGCAGGGCTCCGGCGTGGGCCGGCCTGCCGCGGCATGGCTAGGGGCTTGCCGTCTCCGGTATCGTTATGTCCTGCGGTTCTGCATCCGGAGGTTTGGGGTGGCCAAGCAAAACGGGATTCGGTGGGGCGGCGCGCTGCTGGCCAGCGCCTTCCTTGGCGTGTCGGCGGGCGTGTCGGCGGCGCCGATCGCCATCACCTGCGTGAGCGACAGCAACGAGACTTGGCTGATCGAGTTCGAGCAGGGCAAGAGCGACGCCGCCGGCCGCATCAACACCGGTGCCGCTTGGCAGCCGGCCCACGTCAGCGACCGCGGCATCCTGTTTCGCACCAAGGTGGGCGACGACACGCTGCTCTACGACATCAACCGCAACACCGGCCAGATGCGCGTGCTAAAGCTCAACCCCAACGACCCCAACAAGTTCTCGCAGGTGGCCACTGCCCGCTGCGAACTCACCCACCGGAAGTTCTGAGCGCCGGTCGTACCCCCCAGTCCGCCTGGGTGAAGACCTTTTGCGACGTGCCGCGCAGCCGCTCGTGGTTCTCGAAAGCCCACCACACCGCATCGGCCACCTCCGTGCGCAGCGGCGTCGAGGCGTCGCCGAACAATGTTTTGCCGACGTTCGCGCTGTGGGCCTGCCGGCCGGTCTTGAGGCGCAGGGCATCGTTGCCGATCAGGCGCAGCGCGCACGCCACGTAATCGTCGACCGTGTGGTTGATCAGCCATTCCGGCATGCGCAGGCGGCGCAGCAGCATGGCGTCGGTGCGCGCGTGCGGCTCCAGCCCTTCCATGGCCACCACCGGGATGCCGAGGCGCATGGAGTCGACCACGCTGTGCAGACCGCCGAAGGGGAAGGGGCTCAAATTGATGTCGCAGGTGGCCAGTTCGGCGATGTAAGCCTGATAGCCGAGCACCGGCATCACCGTGACATCGCGCAGCGCGTCGCCGAGCACACGTCGGGTCATGGCCAGTTCGGCGCCGCGGACGTTGGGGAAGACCTTGAACGCCAGCGGGCGATCCGCGGCCGACTCGATCCGGCGCAGTGTCTCGACGAACGTGTGGTTCATCTTGAGCAGATTGGAGGGCAGGGCGATGCGCAGCACCGGCCGGCGGCTGCGGTCGACCTTCGGTACGGCGGCCGGGTCAAAGTGCGGCGATCGCTCAAAGCGCAGACTGGCGTCGGGCAGCAGGAGCAGGCGTTCGCCAAACAGGTCGGGGTCGCCGACGTAGCCCTCTTCGGTCAGGTAATAATCGATGGTGTCGCAGAAAGTCGAGGCGCTGTGCCCGAGCGCGGTGATCTGCAGCGGTGCCAGCCGCAGGTTGGCCAGCGCCGTGCCCCAGTGCCGCATGCCCACGCTCGGCCAGAACACCACGTCGGGGTCGGCGCTCACGATCAGGTCGCGCACCGTGCGCAGGTAGGCCACGTCGCGGCCGCGCTGGAAGGGCCGCACCTCGTCGAACAACTGGCGGACGTGGTCGTCGATCTCGGAATCCTGCGTCACCAGCACCAGCCGAAACCGCGTGCGCAACTGCCGCAGGTACTGCCCGAAATAGCGGTATTGCACGTGGTTGGAATGCATGATCTCGCTGGCCACGACCATGGTCGGGCGGGTGCCGCGACCGGGTGGCGGCAGGTCGGGCCGGTCGCTAAGGCCGCGCGCCTCGAGCCACGGGCGCAGGTAGCGGTTCAACACGCCCTTGAGCGCGTGTTTCTCGCGCAGGTCGGTGTAGGAGCAGATCATCCAGGCGTTGGAGGCGATCACGAGGTAGTCGAGATCGTTGGGGAGAAAGGGCCGCATGCGCGCCGCCGCGGCCACCAGGCGGGTGCGCCGCTGCTGGCCTTCGGGGGTGGCGATCATCTTGTTGGAGATCAGCATCAGGCTCACCAGCCCGCCCAGCTGCGGTTCGGCATCCAGCAGCACCTCGACATCGATGGGCAGGCGCGTGTCCAGAGTCAGCAGCAGGCAAGCCCTGACAAAGGCCTGACGGTCGGTGCGCGCCAGTTGCAGCAGGCTCGCGGTGTCGCGCACGCCGAGCGCCAGCAGCAGGTGGTCGGTGCCGCGAAAGCCGCTGGCCACGGCAATGCTGCGGAAATGGCTGGCCAGCTTGAACAGCCCGAGGAACTGCGCATCGTTGAACTGGAAGCGGCGGTCCAGCAGCATGGCGCCGACCAGCGCCACCAGCCGGCTGGCACGGGCCTCGAAGGAGGACGCCGGTTCGCCTTCGGTGAGCGAGCCCAGCTCGGCATCGGCGTTCATCATGGCCATCATCAGGCGCTGCAGGTCGGCAAAGGCGAGCCCGGGCGCTTGCAGGAGGTTGCGCTCAAGCGCGGTCAGCAGGGACATGGTGGGTTCAGGAATGGGTGGAATTGGCGGTAGACGGGGCGGGCGGGGTGGGCACCGCCTGCCCGGCGCGCGGGCGTCGGCGCGCCCCAGCCACCATCTCATAGCGCAGCAGGCGGCATTCGATGGGGCCGTTGAACAGCGGAATCTTGCGCGAGGGCGCCAGCCCGATGCTGCGGATGCCTTGCAGGTCGCCGGTGAGGATCCAGGCATCCCAGCCGGTGAAGCGCTGCTTGAGCCAGTCGCCGAGCTGCGGGTACCACGCGGCCAGCGCATCGGTCTGCCCCATGCGCTCGCCGTAGGGCGGGTTCATGACCAGCATGCCGGCCGCTGCCGGTGCCTCGGCGGAGAGCGCATCGCCTTCGGTGAGCGCCACCTGCGGCGCGCAGCCGAGCGCTGTGAGGTGGCGACGAGCGTGCACCAACACGGCCGGGTCGTCGTCGCGGCCGCATATCAGACCGGGAAGGAGGGCCCGCACGCGGGCTGCGGCCTCGTCGCGCAAACGCTGCCAGAGTTCACGGTCGAGCCCGGTCCAGCGCTCAAAGGCGAACGCGCGGCCCAGGCCGGGGGCGCGGTCCATGGCGATCATGGCGGCCTCGGTGAGGAAGGTGCCGGAGCCGCACATCGGGTCGAACAGGGGCCGCTCGGGCGACCAGCCCGCCAGCCGGAGGATGCCGGCAGCGAGGTTCTCGCGCAGTGGCGCTTCGCCGGCACCGCGCCGGTAGCCGCGCTTGAACAATGCCTCGCCGCTGGCGTCGAGGTAGAAGGTGGCCTCGCGCTCGTCGAGGAAAACGTGAATGCGCTGGTCGGGGCGCTGCGTATCGACGCTGGGCCGTTCGCCGCAGGCTGCGCGGAAGGCGTCACAGATGGCGTCCTTGACCTTGAGCGAGACGAAGTCAAGGCTTTTGACCGGTGCGCGCACGCCGTTGGTCTCGACCTTGATGGTCTGGCGCACGTCGAACCACGCTGGCCAATGGATGCCGCGGGCCGTGTTGTAGAGGTCCTGCTCGTTACGGTAGGGCCGCTGCAGCAGGCGCAGCAGGATGCGGCTGGCGAAGCGACTCCACAGATTGACGCGCAGCACGCCCTCGATGCTGGCGCGGAAGGCGACACCGCCGGGCCGCACGTCGCCGACCTCGGCGCCAAGGGCCGCCAGTTCGCCCGCGAGCACCTGCTCCAGGCCGCGCGGACAGGGGGCGAAGGCGTGCTGGTGGGCCGTTTGGGGTAC
>VEQZ01000100.1 GCA_018882975.1 Rhodocyclaceae bacterium
GGGGCGAGCGCGTCGGGTCGGTGGCGGCACGCTGTGCAGCGCCGAGATCGTGGTGCGCACGCAGCGCCACATCGAACTGGTCGTCCCGGCGCTGCGGGGGTTGTTGCCGCAATGACCGCCGCTGCCGCAGCAGCGGCCCCGCCTGGCGGCCCGGGCGCCGCGCCGCAGCCACAGTCTGCGCCGGCTGCAGTCGCGCAGCCCCTTACCGCGCGTGTGAAGACGCCTACTGTGCTGCAGATGGAGGCGGTGGAGTGCGGCGCCGCTTCGCTTGCCATGATCCTTGGCTACTTCGGCCGGTGGGTGACACTGGAAGAACTGCGCACCCGTTGCGGTGTCTCGCGCGACGGTAGTAATGCCAGCAACATCCTCAAGGCGGCGCGCTCCTACGGCCTTGAGGCCAAGGGCTACCGCAAAGAGGTAGGGCAGCTGCAGGGCATGCGCATGCCGCTCATCATCTTCTGGAACTTCAACCACTTCGTGGTGCTGGAGGGCTTCGAGAAGGGCTACGCGCACATCAACGACCCGGGTGGCGGCCGGCGTGCGGTCGACATGGACGAGTTCGACGAGGCGTACACCGGCGTCGCGCTCTGGTTCGACAAGGGCCCCGATTTCCAGCCCGGCGGCGAGCGGCCGAGCGCCTGGCGCTCGGTGCGGCGGCGCTTCCGCGGGCTCGGCACGGCGCTCAACTACCTTTTGCTCACTGGGGTGGCGCTGATCGTCCCGGGGCTGGTTATCCCGATTCTTGGCAGTACCTTCATTGACAAGGTTCTGGTGGCCGGCTCCACCGGCTGGGTGCAGATCCTGACCATCGGCGTGCTGGTCACGCTGCTGCTGCGCACGGGCCTGTTCTGGCTGCAGCAGCACTACCTGCTCAAGCTGCGTACGCGCATCAGTGTGGACACCACGCAGCGCTTCTTCTGGCACGTACTCAACCTGCCGGCGATGTTCTACAGCCAGCGCTCGGCCGGTGACATCAGCCAGCGCATCCGCATCAACGACACCGTGGCCCGCTTGGTCTCGGAAGATTTGGTCGGCAGCCTGCTGGCCTGTGTCCAGGCCGTGTTCTTCTGTGCCCTGATGTTCCTCTACGACGGCCTGCTGACCTTGGTGGTGATCCTGCAGGTGGTCGCCAATGTCCTGCTCATGCGCTGGATCTCGGAACGATCGCTGGCCGCCAGCCAGAAGCTCGCGATCGACGGCGGCAAGGTCTATGGCGCCACCCTCAACGGCCTGGAGATGCTGGAGACGCTCAAGGCCAGCGGCAATGAGAGCAACTTCTTTGCGCGCTGGGCTGGCTACGAGACGCGCTACATCAACTCCGAACTGGCGATGTCGCGCATCGGCCTGTTCACCGGCGCGCTGCCCGCGGTGCTGGCAGCAGCCAGCGCGGCGCTGATCGTCGGTGTGGGCGGCCTGCGCATCATGGACGGCGCACTCAGCATCGGCATGCTGGTGGCGTTCCAGAGCCTGGCCGCGAGCTTTGCCGAGCCGGTCGAGCGTCTGGTCGCGCTCTATCGCAAGCTGCTTGAGGCCGCCGGCGACATCAACCGCGTGGATGATGTGCTCAACAACCCCACCGACCCGTTCTCCGGCGAGCGGACGCTGGCCGCAGCGCCGGACTCGGGCCGGCCCAAACTCTCCGGCGCGCTGGAACTGCGCGGCGTGACCTTCGGCTACAACCCGGCTGCCGCCCCGCTGCTGCGCGACTTTGACCTGTCTCTGCGGCCGGGTGACCGGGTGGCGGTGGTCGGTCCGTCAGGTTGCGGCAAGTCCACCGTGTCGCGACTGGTGATCGGCCTGTTCCAGCCCTGGAGCGGCGAGATCCTGTTCGACGGTCGCCGCCGCGAGGACATCGACCGCGTCACGCTGGCCAATTCGATCGCCTATGTCGATCAGGACATCAACCTGTTCGAGGGCAGCTTCCGCGACAACATCACCATGTGGGATCGCAGCGTCCCCATGGATGCGGTGGTGCAGGCGGCGCGCGACGCGTGCATCCACGATTTCATCCTGTCGCGGCCGGACGGCTACGAGTCGCGCATCCGTGATGGCGGTACCGACATGAGCGGTGGCCAGCGGCAGCGCATCGAGATCGCACGGGCGTTGGTCAACGAGCCGTCGATCCTCGTTCTCGACGAGGCCACCAGTGCGCTCGACACCGCCACCGAGGAGATGGTCGACCGCAACCTCAGGCGGCGCGGGTGCACCTGCCTCATCGTCGCCCACCGGCTGTCCACAGTGCGCGACGCCGACCGCATCTTCGTGCTCAGCGATGGCGTGGTGGTCGAGCAAGGGCGCCACGAAGAACTCGCTGCATTGCAAGGGGGGCTGTACGCCGGCCTGTTCAGTGCGCACTAGGCCCGCCGTCTGCGGTCGGGGGTGGCGATGAGCGCGAACACCCCGCCCGATACCACTGTGCAGCCTGACGGCCGGCAGTGGCTGCAGGTCGCGGGCGACTCGGTCGAGTTGTTCTTGGTCGGAACTCTCGATGCGGCTGATGCAGGTGCGGCTGAAGCCGACGAGGCGGTGAGGGCGTCGGCCGCAGCCACCCGCCGCGTGCACTTCTGCAGCCTTGGTGCTGGTGATGTCTTGCCGCCCTTTTCCGGTGAACTGCCACCGGGCTGGGCGCTACTGGCGGTGCCATACCGCGATTCGCGCCTGCTGGCGGCCGCCCCCGCCACCGCCCTGAGCGACGAGAGCCTCGCCCGCAGTCTGGCTGCCATCGGCGCAGCCATGGTACGGGCCGGCGAGGTGCTGGCCGGGCTGCCGGTGGCGGCCGGGGCAGGGCTGCCGCTGCGCCAGGGTGAGCGCTATCAGGCCAATTTCGCTGCAGTGCTCACGCCCACCGGCGCCGCGACGCTGCTGCTCGATGGCGAGCCGGTGACGCTTGCCGGGCCGGATGCGCCATTGTGTCTGCCGGCCGACCTGCCGTTCGAGCTGGCCGGCGACGCGCCGGTCGAGGTCGCGCTGGCGGCTGCTGCCGCGTCGCTGCCGGCGACCACCCGGCTCGGGGCCGCCACCCGCTTGCTAGGCGCCGCGCTGCGTCACCGCATCCGCACCGCCAGCCGCGAGGCGCAGGCGCTGGCTGACCGGCTCGGTGGCGTGGCCGACGAGAACCGAGAGACCTTCGCCCGCAGCCGCGAGCGGCTCTACCGCAGTACCGAGATCCGCCGCGAGTTGCTGGAGGGCATCGACGCCGCTGCCGCCAGCCTTGACTGGGCGCTGGCAGTGGTCGGTCGCCTGCAGGCCATCGGCTTACGCGTGCCGGCCGGCGCCCGTGATGCCGCGACCGACAACGCCATGCTCGACCAGGTCTGTGCGGCGTCCGACTGCCGCTTCCGCGAGGTCGCGCTCAAGGGTGACTGGTGGCGGCAAGACAACGGTGTGCTGCTCGTGCGCGAGGGTGAGTCCGGCCCTTGGGCGGTGGTACGTCCGGGCTTCCTCGGCGGCAACACGCTGATCCGCCAGCGAGGTGAGTCCGACCAGCGCATCGACGCAGCCACTGCTGACGGCATCCACGGCTTCGGCTTCATGTTCTACCGCGCGCTGCCACTGCGGCCGCTGCGCATGGCCGACCTGCTGCGCCTCGGCGCGCACGGCAACGGTGCCAACCTTCTCGCCATCCTGGGTGTGAGCGCGCTCACCGGGCTGTTGGGCGTGGTGGCGCCGCGCGCCATGGGCTACCTCGTTGACCAGGTGCTGCCGGCGGCGGATGTGGGCAACCTGTGGCTGCTGGTGGGCCTGCTGGTGCTGGTCGGTGGGGCGTCCACGGTGATCGGTGTGTTCAGCCAGATGCTCATCCTGCGCATGGAGAGCCGCATGGGCAATGTCGTGCAGGCCGCCATGTGGGACCGCGTGCTGAGGTTGCCGCTCACGGTGCTGCGCCAGTTCAGCACCGGCGACCTGGCGCAGCGCATCAACGCAGTCAACCGCATCCGCCACCAATTGTCCGTGCCCACCATCCAGGCCATGCTCGGCGGCGTGTTCGCCAGTTTCAACCTGCTGATTCTGTTCACTTACAGTACCAGCCTCGCGCTGACCGCGCTGGCGCTGGCTTTCGCCGCCGGCCTGGCCAGCGCAGTGCTGGCAGCCCTCAAACTGGCAAATGACGCGCGGCTGGTGGATGCCACGGCGCGCATCGCCAACTTCGAGTTCCAGACGCTGATGGGCATCGCGCGGGTACGCGTGTCGGCTGCAGAAGTGCGCTTCTTCGGGCGATGGGTGCAGTTGTTCAGCGACTACCGCAACCGCATCTACCGCGGCGAGTTCCTGCTCAACATCGAGCAGACGCTTTTCGCAGCGTTCCCGCTGGTCAGCACCGGTCTGTTCATGGTGCTGATGGGCGAGGCGTTGCAGCGCTCGGCCGGCCAGGGCGGGGTGCCGGCCATCACCGCCGGCGACTACATCGCTTTCGCTGCGGCGTTCGGCGTGTTCTTTGCCGGCATGACGCACGCGGTGGAGACCGCCATGTCGCTGCTGCAGCTGGTGCCGGTCTACCGCAGCGCCAGGCCGCTCCTGGAGGCTACGCCCGAGGCCACCGAGAGCGCCGCCGACCCCGGCGCGCTGCGCGGCGGCGTGTCGGTGTCGCAACTGTCGTTCCGCTATGGGGATGGCCCGCTCATCCTTGACGATGTGACCATCGACATCCAGCCCGGCGAGTATGTGGCGATCGTCGGTCCGTCGGGCTCCGGCAAGTCGACGCTGTTCCGCCTGCTGATGGGCTTCGAGCAGCCTTTGTCGGGGAGTGTGAGCTACGACGGGCACGATCTGGCTA
>VEQZ01000036.1 GCA_018882975.1 Rhodocyclaceae bacterium
CGCTGCATCTGACACTCATGGCGCTGTTCGTGGTGGTGCCGCTGATGATGCGCGACGCCGGCCTCGCCGAGGACCGCCACTGGCAGGTCTACCTGGCCGCCATGGTCGCCGCCGTGGTGCTGATGGTGCCAGCGCTGGTGCTGGCCGAGAAGCGCGGCAAGGGCAAGGCGGTGATGATTGGCGGCATCGCGCTGCTGCTCGCCACCCAGGTGGTGCTGGGTCTGGCCGCGGAAGGTGGGCTCACGCTGGTGGTCGGTGCCCTGCTCGCCTACTTCGTCGCCTTCAACATCCTCGAGGCGCAGCTGCCATCGATGATCTCGCGCTTCGCGCCGGCTGGAGCACGCGGTTCGGCCAGCGGCCTCTATGCCACGCTGCAGTTCGTCGGGACGTTTTTGGGCGGCGCCATCGGCGGCTGGCTGTACCAGCACCATGGGTCATTTGCCGTATTCGCATTCTGCTCGGCAGTCACTAGTATCTGGCTCATCGCAGCACTCGGCATGCCCGCCGCGCCGCTGCGACAACCGTCCGGCTCGCAGCTTGCCAGCTGAGTGCCGCGATCCAACAACCTACTGGAGACAGACATGGCTTCCGTCAACAAAGTGATTCTCGTCGGCAACCTCGGCCGCGACCCCGAGGTGCGTTACCTGCCCAGCGGTTCGGCACTCTGCAACCTGCGCATCGCCACCACCGACTCGTGGAAAGACAAGGCCACCGGCGAACGCAAGGAGGCCACCGAGTGGCATACCGTGGTGCTTTTCGACAAGCTTGCCGAGATCGCCGGCGAGTACCTGCGCAAGGGCCGCTCGGTCTACATCGAGGGGCGCCTGCAGACGCGCAAGTGGCAGGACAAGGAGACCGGCGCCGACCGTTACAGCACCGAGATCCGCGGTGACGTCATGCAGATGCTCGGTGGCCGCGAGGGTGGCGGCGCAGGCGCTGGCGATGACAGCGGCGAGGCTCCGGCGCGCAGCAGCGCCAAACCGGCCGCCAAGACGCCGGTGACCGCCGGTGCCGACCCCTACGACGCCCTGGAAGACGACGTCCCGTTCTAAACGGCCGCAGCCACAGCGATCGACTTGCGGTAGCGATTGAGGTCCTGCACGGTCTCAAAGGTCTGGTCGAACAGACTCGAGAGATTGCGCAGGATGCCGCCGGTGACGCGGCGCTCGCACTCGTCGTCGAAGCGGATCTGCTCGTCGAGCCAGTGCTCGAGCCACTCCGGGTCGGGCAGACGGCTTTGCACCGTATCGTTGGGGAACAGCGCCTCGTTGACGTGCAGGTTGGTCGGGTGCATTGGCTTGCCGGCGCGTTTCGGGCTGGCCATCAGCATGCCGATCTTCGCAAACGCGGCACGGGCCTCGTTGCCAGCACGCTCGATCGCCCGCTTCATGAACTTAAGGTAAGCACCGCCATGGCGCGCCTCGTCGCGCGAGAGCAGGTCGTAGATGTGCTTGATCACCGGCTCGGTATGCCACTCGGCAGCACGCCGGTACCACTGGGTCAGACGCACCTCGCCACAGAAATGCAGCATCAGCGTCTCGTAAGGTGGCGCCGGGTCGAACTCGAAGCGCACCGCGTGCAACTCGGCCTCGGTCGGCGCCAAGTCCGGGTGGAAGCGCCGCAGGTACTCCATCATCACCAACGAGTGCTTCTGTTCCTCGTAGAACCAGATGCTCATGAAGGCCGAGAAGTCTGAGTCATGCCGGTTGTCGCGCAGGAACATCTCGGTGGCTGGCAGCGCCGCCCATTCGGTGATGGCGTTGTACTTGATGGTGCGTGCCTGCTCGTCGCTCAACAGGCTCGCATCGAAAAGTGCCCAAGGCACGTCCTCCGCCATGTTCCAGCGTGCTTTCTCCAACGACTTGAAAAGATCCGGATAGAGCATGGGGTGGCCTGCCGACTCAGTCGGTGTATTCAAAAACCTTGACGACGCGCTTGACGCCCGTCGTGCCGGCGGCGATCTCGGCTGCCGCATTGGCCTCCGCCTTGCTGACGATACCCATGAGGTACACCACCGCCGCCTCGGTGAAAACCTTGACATGGTTTGCCGAGAAGCGCTTGTTGGATTCCGACAGGAAACGGCTCTTGACTCGCGTGGTCAGGTAGACATCGTTGCTGCGCTCGCCCAGCGTGCTCGGGCGGCCGATGACGATCTCGTTCTGCACGCGCTTGACGTTATCGACGGCGGCGGCGGCCTTCTCCACCTTGGCCTTGGTGGCGTTGTCGGGCACCTCGCCAGTCAGCAGCACGACGCGGTTGAAGCTGATGGCATTCACATGCACCTTGTCGCCGAGCCCGGCCGCATCGCTTTGAACGCGCAGTTCGATGCGCTCGTCCTCGATGTAGATGCCGCCGGTGCGGCGGTCATCGGCCATCATGGCACCTACACCCACACCGCCCACGACCACGGGCAGACAGGCCGTCAGCAGGGCGGAGAGTGCGGCGAGAAGCAAAGCGGCGGGAGTGGTGAAGCGCATGAGATCTCCGTTTGAAGAATGTGTGTCATAAATGACCAAGGTTACAGTCATATTGTTTCATGCCTCAAAAGCACTGCGCAGCCATTCGATGCACGGTCCGTGACCTTGGACCAGAACGACGTCGAAACGGCAGGCGGGCAGGTGCCCCAAACGCATCAGGTAGTGGCGGGCGGCGCCGACGATGCGTTGGCGCTTGCGGGCGGTGATGCTCCAGACGGCACCCCCGAAGCGCGCCGACCGGCGCTGCCGCACCTCGACAAAGACCAGCGTGTCGCCATCCGCGCAGACAAGGTCGATCTCGCCCAAGCGGCAGTTGTAGTTGCGCGCGACGATGCGCAGTCCTGCCGCTTCGAGGTGCGCCGCGGCAAGCTGCTCGGCGGCTTCGCCGAGACTGTTCACGGGGCTCCCGGGCCAGCCGCCGCGCGAGCCCTCGCGGTGACCGACTGCAAATGCCCCGGAATCGTGGTCGGCAGACACCAGCAAGCGCCAGCGTATAGTCGCCGCACACCTGCGCCGCCGCCATGACCATCGACCTCGCTCCCCCGCTGCCGCCCGCGCTCTATGTGGTGGCGACGCCGATCGGCAACCTCGGCGACATCACCCTGCGCGCGCTCGAGGTGCTGCGCGGCGTCGACCGCATCGCCTGCGAGGACACGCGCCACTCGCGGCCGCTGCTGCAGCACCACGGTATCGGCACCCCACTGTTCGCGGTGCACCAGCACAACGAGCTGGCATCCGCCACGCGCATTGTCGAGGCGCTGCAGCAGGGCGAGCGCATCGCGCTGATCAGCGACGCCGGCACGCCGGGCATCTCCGACCCCGGCGCGGTGGTGGTGGCGGCGGTGCAGGCAGCGGGGCTGGCGGTGGTGCCCATCCCCGGCCCCAGTGCGCTGGCCTGCGCGCGCTCGGCGAGCGGCCTGCCGCCGGGGCCGGTAACCGTCGTCGGCTTCCTGCCGGCCAAGGCTGCGGCGCGGCGCAAGGCGCTGGCTGGCCTCGCCGCCATGCCCGGGGCGCTGGTGTTTTACGAGGCGCCGCACCGGGTGGTCGAGGCAGCGACCGACATGGCCGCGCTGCTCGGCGGCGGGCGCGCCTGCCTGGTCGCGCGCGAACTGACCAAGCGCTTCGAGACCCTGCACCGGCTGCCACTGGGCGAGGCCGCGGCATGGCTCCAGGCCAACCCCGACCGCCAGCGCGGCGAGTTCGTGCTGGTGGTGGACCCAGCCGCCGCACAGGCCGCCGACACGGGCGCCGCCGACGCCCTGCTGCGCGTGCTGCTCGAAGAACTGCCGCCCAACCAGGCCGCGCGGCTTGCCGCCAAAGCGAGCGGCATCGAGCGGCAGAGGCTCTACCGGCGCGCACTGGAACTCAAGCCGGAACGTTGACCCGGGTGCGGGCAGGCGGCATATCATCGCGCCATCATCCGCTGCGACGGCGCGCCGCGCATCCGGCAAATGGCCGATGCGCCCTGCCCGGCAATGCAGCCCGGCCGCAACAGCCCCGGATGCCCCCGGCACCCGGACCCGATCACCCTCAGCAGACCGCCTTAAGGAGCCCCGATGGACATCCGCCGCGTCACCCCCGATCTTGCCGTCAGCCCGCAGATCAGCCCCGAAGAAGTCGCCGCTGTCAAAGCCGCGGGCTTTGCCAGCATCGTCTGCAACCGGCCGGATGGCGAATCGTTCGACCAACCGGCTTTTGCCGAAGTGGACGCGGCGGCGCAGGCGGCCGGCCTGCGCACCCTGTTCCTGCCGGTAGCCGGCGGCGGCATGACCCATGCCCACGTCGAGGCCATGGCCAAGGCCTGGCCCGAGCTGCCGAAGCCCGTGTTGGCGTACTGCCGCTCCGGCACCCGCTCCATCACGCTGTGGGCGCTGTCGCAGCGCGACCAACTGGACCGCGACGTGGTGATCGCAGCCGCGCGCAATGCCGGCTACGACCTGTCCATGGTCCTTTGATGCCGGTTTGTAAGCCTTTCGAGGGCGATCCCCGGTCTGAAGGATTGGCCGCTCGCGGCGGGTTGGCGGATTTGGCACGCGACGCGCTGAGCTTATTCGCCAGACCGTCATAAACAACTGAAATATTCTTGGTTCCCGAGCGAAGGGGGCCTGCCTAGAGTGCGTCCGTCACCAATCCCCGACGGAGCACCCCCATGCAGTTCAAGTCATTCACCTTCAAGACGCTGGCCGCCGCACTGGGCCTCGCTGCGGCCATCGCCGGCCCGGCCGCCGCCGAGACCACCCTGCTCAACGTCTCCTACGACCCCACCCGCGAGCTCTACACCGAGTACAACGCCGCCTTCGCCAAATACTGGAAGGAGAAGAGCGGCGAGGTGGTCACGGTCAAGCAGTCGCACGGCGGCGCCGCCAAGCAGGCACGCGCGGTCATCGACGGCCTGCAGGCCGATGTGGTCACGCTGGCGCTGTCCTACGACATCGACGAGCTCGCCTCGAAGGGCAAGCTTATCCCGCCCGACTGGCAGAAGCGCCTGCCCAACAACAGCTCGCCCTACACCTCGACCATCATCTTCCTGGTGCGCAAGGGCAACCCCAAGGGCATCAAGGACTGGAACGACCTGGCCCGCCCGGGCCTCGCGGTCATCACACCCAACCCCAAGACCTCAGGCGGCGCGCGCTACAACTATCTGGGCGCCTGGGGTTACGCCCTGCAGCAGCCGGGCGGCAATGACAAGACCGCGCAGGAACTGCTGACCAAGATCTACAAGAACGTGCCGGTGCTCGATTCCGGCGCGCGTGGATCGACCACCACCTTCATCGAGCGCGGCATCGGCGACGTGCTGATCACCTGGGAGAACGAGGCGCTGCTCGCCACCAAGGAACTCGGCCCGGACAAGTTCGACATCGTCGTGCCTTCGGTCAGCGTGCTGGCCGAACCCCCAGTGACGGTGGTCGACAAAGTGGTCAACCGCCGTGGCACGCGCAAGGCCGCCGAGGCCTACCTGAACTACCTGTATTCGGACGAGGGCCAGGACATCGCCGGCAAGCACTTCTACCGCCCGACCAGCGAGAAGGCCGCCAAGAAGTACGAGAAGCAGTTCCCCAAGCTCAAGCTGTTCACCGTCGACGAGACCTTCGGCGGCTGGCAGAAGGCGCAAAAGACCCACTTTGCTGACGGCGGCCTGTTCGACCAGATCTACGGCATCCGCTGACTTGCCCGTACACGTCCGGGACGGGCCAATCCCGCCCGGACGCGCAGCAAACCCCTCCCCAGAAAGGAAAAATCATGAGCAACAGCGTCCGTATCCGGCCGCTGGTGGGGGCACTCACCCTCGCCGGACTGGCCAGCCTGTCCCTCCCGGCCCTCGCCGCCACCGGCGACGATGTCGAAGAACTCAAGCAGACCGTGCGCGAACTCCAGCGCAAGATCGAGGAGATCAACAACAACCTCGACCAGAAGGTGAAGATCGTCGAGCGCAAGCAGGAGATTGCCGCAGAGGACGCGGCCAACGCCAAGTCCAAGACGCCGGTGGTCACCGCCAGCGAGAAGGGCTTCGGCTTCAAGTCGCCGGACGGTGGCTTCGAGATCCGCTTCCGTGGTGTCGCGCACCTCGACTACCGCAACACCAGTGGCAATGCCATCAGCCAGGTTCCGGCTGGGGGTGCCGGCCTGAGCGGCGCCAACACGCCGCTGGTCACCGGGGTCGACGGCTTTCTCGCCCGCCGCCTGCGGCCGACCCTCGAGGGCACGCTGCAAGGCGGCAAGTACGGCTTCCGCTTCACACCGGAGTTCGCCGAGAGCGGCGACGGCGGCGGCGCGGCGACCGACAACCGCCGCAACAACACGGTGCGTGTGGTCGATGCATTCTTTGATGTCAACGCCAACGACGCCTACAAACTGCGCATCGGCAAGCACAAGCCCTTCGTCGGCCTGGAGCGGCTGCAGAGCGCCTCGGACATCAAGTTCATCGAGCGCTCTTATGTGAGCAACAACATCCTGCCCAACCGCGACATCGGTGTCTCGTTGTTCGGCGATCTGCTCGAGAAGCGCGTGAGCTATGCAGTCGGCTTCTTCAATGGCGTGCAGGACGGCGGCGACAACTTCACCACCCGCGACGAGAACAACGACAAGGACTTTGCGTGGCGCGTCTTCACCACGCCGTTTTCAAATGGCTACGGCCCCCTGACCGGTCTTGGTTTTGGCGTGGCCGGCACTTGGTCGGTGGCATCCGACAGCAATTCGCTGACGTCCAGCTTCCGCACGCCGGGGCAGAACCAGTTCTTCCGTTACCAGACGACAGCGGCCCGTGCGAGCAGCACGAGTAATTCCTCCGCCACCTTGCGGACCGACGCCACTGTGTCGAACGGCGACCGGCTGCGCATCAGCCCGCAGGCCTATTACTACAACGGCCCCCTAGGCATCCTGGCAGAGTGGGCTCAAGTCCGGCAGGACGTGGCGCGTCGTTCAGCGAACGCGGAATCGGCAACTTCGTCCACCGCCTTCACGACGCTCGTTCCAGGCAGCGAAGACACCCTCAAGCACAGCGCTTGGCAAGTGGCCGCCACTTGGCTGTTGACTGGCGAGGATGCCTCTTTCAAGGGCGTGAAACCGTTCAGCCCGTTCAAGTTCGGCGAGCCGAGCGGTTGGGGTGCTTGGGAACTCGGCCTGCGCTATCAGGAGATCAACCTCGACAAGTCGGCCGCGAATTACGCCGATAAGGGCAACTCGAATGGCGTAGGCAACACCGGGAATGCCAACAACGGCGCTGGATTTGCGCTCGGTGCCCGGACCTGGGGCGTCGGTTTGAGCTGGTACCACAACGAGAATTCCAAGTTCCTGGTCAACTACGACTTCACCAAACTCGACGACGTGACGCCTGGCGGCGTACGCGCCACCACCAACAGGCTCACCGGCGACACCGAGCGCTTCCTCTCCTTCCGCTACCAGATCTCGTACTGACAGACCCCGTTCACGGCCCTCCCTCTCCTCGGGGCCACTTCATGGAGCGGTTACCGGGGCCTCGCGTCCCGGTCTTTTTTTAGGGAGCCCCCGATGTCGACCACGCTCATCATCCCTGGACGCAATGGCAGCGGGCCCGGCCACTGGCAGACCTGGCTGGAGAGCCGGGTCGCCGGTGCCCGGCGCGTCACCGGCATCGACTGGGACCAGCCGGCCATCCAAGCCTGGTCCGGTGCGCTGGTTCATCAGATCGACCGCGCCGCCGGCGAGGTCTGGCTGGTGGCACACAGCTTCGGCTGCCTTGCCGCGCTGCTGGCCAGTGCGCGGCGCCCGACCCGCATCGCCGGTGCCATGCTGGTCGCGCCCGCCGACCCCGAACTGTTCAACGAGAGCGGCCTGCGCGACTGGTCCGACCCGGATGCCCTGCGCGACCCGGCCATCACCCGGCTGCTGCCGCACGGCCCGTTGCCCTACCCGGCGCTGCTGGTGCTCTCCGGCAACGACCCGTGGCTGCGGCTGACCACCGGCCTGACCTGGGCCAGCCGCTGGGGTGCCCGCGCGGTCCATATCGGCACCAGCGGGCACATCAACGAGGCCTCCGGGCACGGGCCGTGGCCCGAGGGGCTGGCGCTGTTCGAACGCTTCCGCGACGCGCATCAAGACCTGCCAACCGGCGCATTGGATGCCCACCCGTTGCCCGATGAGGCCCGCAGGCGAGAGAATCGCAGCGCGGCAGGGCTTGGCCAGACAGCCCCCGGGCACGACCGGGACGCGGCTTGGCCCGGCCCTGTCCACGCCTGAACGCCGCCACTCACACGCCGGACCAGCATCCCCCGGCTGTGAGCCCCCACCCCCGAACAGGAGCACCCATGAGCATCCACCTCGGCGACATCGCCCCCGACTTCGAGCAGGACTCCACCCACGGCCGCATCCGCTTCCACGAATGGCTGGGCGACAGCTGGGGCGTGCTGTTCTCGCACCCGGCCGACTTCACGCCGGTGTGCACCACCGAGCTCGGCCTCACTGCCAAACTCAAGGCCGAGTTCGACAAGCGCAAGGTCAAGGCCATCGCGCTCTCGGTCGACCCGGTCGACTCGCACCAGAAGTGGATCCGCGACATCGAGGACACGCAGGCGTGCTCAGTCGGCTTCCCGATCATCGCCGACCCCGACCGCAAGGTGGCCGAGCTCTACGACATGATCCACCCCAACGCGCTGGCCACCCTCACCGTGCGCTCGCTGTTCATCATCGACCCGGCCAAAAAGGTGCGGCTGATGATCACCTACCCGGCCAGCTGCGGCCGCAACTTTGACGAGGTGCTGCGCGTGATCGACTCGCTGCAGTTGACAGACCACCACGCTGTGGCGACGCCAGGCAACTGGAAGCATGGCGACGATGTGGTCATCGTGCCCTCGCTGCAGGACGCCGGCGAGATTGCACGGCGCTTCCCCGCCGGGCATACGGTGATCCGGCCCTACCTGCGCATGACGCCGCAGCCCAAGTAGGCGGCGCAGCCGATGGGGCCATCAAGCCCCTTTTTGAAGAGCCGGCCCCACGCCGGCTTTTTCTTTTTATTCATAAGCAATGCAGTTTTTATCACTTCCTTGGATTAACATGCCGGCCTAATCTCCGCCGCTCGCCTGAACCAGTCCTTCTTCAAAGCGCCACATGGCCCTCAGAACCAACGTCCTCCCAGGCTTCGGGTTGTCACTCGGCTACACCCTGGTCTACCTCTCGCTGATCGTGTTGATCCCGCTCGCCGGGGTGTTCCTGCGCACCATGGAACTCAGTTGGGGCGAGTTCTGGCAGGTCGCCACCTCGCCGCGCGTGGTCGCCTCGTACCGCATCTCCTTCGGGCTCTCGCTGCTGGCGGCAGCGATCAACGCCGTGTTCGGTCTGCTGCTGGCCTGGTCTCTGGTGCGTTACACCTTCCCCGGCAAGAAACTGGTGGATGCGCTGGTGGATCTGCCCTTTGCGCTGCCCACCGCAGTGGCCGGCATCTCACTCACCGCGCTCTATGCCCGCAACGGCTGGCTCGGCCAGTGGATCGAGGGCGAATGGGGTGTCAAAGTCGCCTTCGGCCCACTCGGCATCCTGGTCGCGCTCACCTTCATCGGTCTTCCCTTTGTGGTGCGCACAGTGCAGCCGATCCTCGAGGACCTCGAGACCGAGCTGGAAGAGGCCGCCGCCAGCCTCGGCGCACGCCGCTGGCAGACCTTCCGTCATGTGCTGCTGCCGATCCTCACGCCGGCGCTGCTGACCGGCTTCGCGCTGGCCTTTGCCCGCGCGGTGGGCGAATACGGCTCGGTGATCTTCATCGCCGGCAACATCCCGCTGGTCTCGGAGATCACGCCGCTGCTCATCATCACCAAGCTCGAGCAGTATGAATACGCCGGCGCCACCGCCATCGCCACGGTGATGCTGATCTTCTCGTTCATCCTGCTGCTGGCCATCAACGGCCTGCAGGCGTGGACCGAACGTGTGACCGGGAGGGATCGCTGATGGCCGGGGCCACCACCCTGCACGCCGGGGCCGACCGCGCCGTGCGCTTTGAGTCGCGGGCGGCCACCCGCGAGCCGGGCTGGGTCAAATGGACCTTCATCGCCGTATCGCTGGCGTTCTTCACTCTGTTCCTGCTGCTGCCGCTGGTCGCGGTATTCCATGAAGCCCTGCGCAAGGGCTGGGACACCTATCTGGCGGCGCTGGTGCACCCCGACGCCCTCTCGGCGATCCAACTTACGCTGACCGCAGCGGCGATCGCCGTGCCGCTCAATCTGGTGTTCGGCGTGGCCGCGGCGTGGGCCATCGCCAAGTTCGATTTCCCCGGCAAGCACGTGCTGATCACGCTCATCGACCTGCCGTTCTCGGTGTCACCGGTGGTGGCGGGCCTGGTCTATGTGCTGGTGTTCGGCGCCCAGGGCTGGTTCGGCGAGTGGTTCCTCGACCACGACATCCGCATCATTTTTGCCGTGCCGGGCATCGTGCTGGCCACCATCTTCGTCACCTTCCCCTTCGTGGCGCGCGAGCTGATCCCGCTGATGCAGGCGCAGGGCCGCGATGAGGAGGAAGCCGCGATCGTGCTCGGCGCCAGCGGTTGGCAGACCTTCTGGCACGTGACCCTGCCCAACATCAAGTGGGGCCTGCTCTACGGCGTGGTGCTGTGCAACGCGCGGGCGATGGGCGAGTTCGGCGCGGTGAGCGTGGTCTCCGGCCACATCCGCGGCGAGACCAACACCATGCCGCTGCACGTCGAGATCCTCTACAACGAATACCAGTTCGCTGCGGCGTTTGCGGTGGCCTCGCTGCTGGCGCTGCTGGCGCTGGTCACGCTGGTGATCAAGACCTGGATCGAACACCGCTCGGCGCAGGACGACCTGCCGCCCGAGGAGACCGGCCCCGGCGTGGCCGCGACCTGAAGCCGGCACCCAGTCACGCCCGCGAATCCGCACATCCACTCAAGAAACCGCACCGCAAGGCACACCCCATGAGCATCCGCGTCGAGAACATCCGCAAGCAGTTCGGCAACTTCGTTGCGCTGGACAACGTGTCGCTCGACTTCCCCACCGGCGAACTCACCGCCCTGCTCGGACCGTCGGGCTGCGGCAAGACCACGCTGCTACGCATCATCGCCGGGCTCGAGACCGCCGACAGCGGGCGCGTGCTGCTGGAGGGCGAGGACGCCTCCAGCACCTCGGTGCGTGAGCGCCAAGTCGGCTTCGTGTTCCAGCACTACGCGCTGTTCAAGCACATGACCGTGTTCGACAACGTCGCCTTCGGCCTGCGCATGAAGCCGCGCAGCGTGCGCCCCAGCGAGGCCAGCATCGCCGAGAAGGTGCACCGCCTGCTCGACCTGGTGCAACTCGACTGGCTGGCCGACCGCTTCCCCTCGCAGCTCTCCGGCGGCCAGCGGCAGCGCATCGCCCTGGCCCGTGCGCTGGCAGTGGAGCCGCGCGTGTTGCTGCTTGACGAGCCCTTCGGCGCGCTCGATGCCAAAGTGCGCAAGGAACTGCGGCGCTGGCTGCGGCGCCTGCACGACGAACTGCATGTGACCAGCATCTTCGTCACCCACGACCAGGAGGAGGCGCTCGAAGTGGCCGACCAGGTGGTGCTGATGAACCACGGCCATGTGGAGCAGGTGGGCGCGCCGGAGGAGGTCTACCGCCACCCGTCGACACCGTTTGGTTACAGCTTCCTGGGTGCGGTCAACCTGTTTCATGGCCGCGTCGAGGAGGGCGGAGTGCGCGTCGGCGATGACAGCCTGCCGCATGACCACGATGACCTGGTGCACGGCTCGGAGGTGCTGGCCTTTGCCCGCCCGCACGAACTGGAGATCGTCACCGACGGCAGCCGCAGCGACGGCGTCGCCGCCACGGTGAGCCGCATCCTGAGTTTTGGCGTGACAGCGCGGGTCGAACTCGACGGCGCCAACGGCGCCAGCGGCCGCCATTTCGAGGTCGAGTTGACGCGCGACCGCCTGCTTGAACTGGACCTGCGCGAAGGTCAGGCGGTGCGGCTGGCGCCGTCGCGGCTCAAGGTCTTCCCCAAGCCGGAGGAGCGCCCTGCCCAGCGCCGAGGCCGATGAACTTCCAGCAACTGCGCATCATCCGCGAGACGGTCCGCCGCGACTTCAACTTCACCGAGGTCGCCAACGCCCTGTTCACCTCGCAGTCGGGCGTGAGCAAGCACGTCAAGGACCTCGAAGAGGAGCTCGGCGTCGAGCTCTTCATTCGCAAGGGCAAGCGCCTGGTCGGGCTCACCGAGCCAGGGCAAGAACTGGTCGGTATCGTCGAGCGCATGCTGATGGACGCCGCCAACATCCGCCGCGTGGCAGCGCAGTTCGCCAATCGCGACGAAGGCGAGCTGACCATCGTCACCACCCACACCCAGGCCCGTTACGCGCTGCCGGAGATCGTGGCGCGCTTCAAACAGGACTTTCCGAGAGTTCATTTGGCTTTGCACCAGGAGAGCCCGGGCGAGATCGTCGAGCGGCTGCGGCGCGGTGAGGCCGACATCGGCATCGCCACCGAGGCGCTGGACGCCGAACCGACGCTGGCGACCTTCCCCTTCTACAGCTGGCACCATGCGGTGGTGGTGCCGGAAGGCCACCCGCTGGCCAGCCGCGCCGAGTTGACGCTGCAGGAACTGGCGCAGCACCCGCTGATCACTTACCACGAGGGCTACACCGGCCGCGCCAGCATCGACCGCGCCTTTGCCGAAGCCAGCCTGCAGCCGGATATCGTCATGTCGGCGCTCGATGCAGACGTGATCAAGACCTACGTCGAGCTGGGTCTGGGGGTCGGCATCGTCGCCGCCATGGCCTACCACCCGCGCAAGGACGCTGGCCTGGTGCTGCTCGACCCACCCGGGCTGTTCCCGCCCAATGTCACGCGCATCGCCGTGCGCCGCGGCCACTACCTGCGTGGCTTCGCCTACCGCTTCATCGAGCTGTGCTCGAAGGAGGCCGACGAGGCGACGGTGAAGGCGGCAGCGAGCACGCTGCGGGACGAGTAGCTCTACTCGGGCTTTTTCCAGATTGGGCGCGTCCCGGCGAGCGGACGCTGCCACCGGGACCCCTCTTGCATCCGCTCCGGCGACTAGCGCAGCGCGCCTGCCAGCCGCTGCACCACCGCCACCATGCGGTCCACTTCCTCGCAGGTGTTGTAGAAGGCCAGCGACGGCCGCACCGTGGTCTCGAGTCCAAAGCGGCGCAGGATCGGCTGTGCGCAGTGGTGCCCGGTGCGCACCGCGATGCCCTCCTGGTTGAGCGCCTTGCCGACCTCCTCGGTGCTGTAACCCTCGAGGATGAAGGACAGCACGCTGGCCTTGTCCCGCGCGGTACCGATCAGGGTGAGACCCGGGATCGGCCGCATGTGGTGCGTCGCGTAGTCGAGCAGGGCGTGCTCATAGGCGCCGATGTTCTCGATGCCAATGCGCTCGACGTATTCCAGCGCCGCACCCAGACCCACCGCATCGGCGATGTTGCCGGTGCCGGCCTCGAAGCGCGTCGGCGGCCCGTGGTAGATGGTCTTCTCGAAGGTGACATCGGCGATCATGTTGCCGCCGCCTTGCCAAGGCGGCATGTCCTCGAGCACCTCGCGCTTGCCGTAGACCACGCCGATGCCGGTCGGGCCAAAGATCTTGTGCCCGGAGAAGACAAAGAAGTCGGTGTCGATCTGGCGCACGTCGACGCGCATATGGCTCACCGACTGCGCGCCATCGACCAGCGTGCGGACACCGTGGCGGTGCGCGATGTCGACAATCTCCTTGACCGGCACCACGGTACCGAGCGCGTTGCTGACCTGCGTCACCGACACCAGCTTGGTGCGGTCGCACAGCAGCTTCTGGAATTCGTCGAGCAGCACCTGACCGCTGTCGTCGACCGGGATGACGCGGATCCTGGCGCCCTTCTCGGCGGCCAGCATCTGCCACGGCACGATGTTGGCGTGGTGCTCGAGGTGGCTGACGATGATCTCGTCGCCCGCGCCGATGTACTGCCGGCCCCAACTGCCGGCGATCAGGTTGATCGCCTCGGTGGTGCCGCGGACAAAGATGATCTCCTCCACCGAGCCGGCGCCGATGAAGCGCCGAACCGTCTCGCGCGCCTCCTCGTAGGCGTCGGTGGCACGCGCGGCGAGTTCGTGCGCAGCGCGGTGGATGTTGGAGTTCTCGTGGGCGTAGAAATGCGCCAGCCGGTCGATCACCGCTTGCGGCTTTTGCGTGGTGGCGGCGTTGTCGAACCACACCAGTTGCCGGCCATTGACGCGCTCCTGCAGGATCGGGAAGTCGCGACGGATGGCGTGCACGTCGAAGGGCGGACGGGTCGATGGCGGCAACTGCGGCACACCGCCGGGCGCCTCGATGGCCGGCGTCTGCGGGTGGCCACCCAAGTCGAGGAAATAGAAGGCCGGTGCCGCCGAGAGCAGCGACGGCGAGTAGCCGTGGAGTGCAGCTGGCGATGCGCCGAGCAGAGCGGGATCCGCGGGTAGGGCGGAAGCCGTCGGCACGGACGGGAAGGTCGGTGTGGCCGGGATGCCGCCGAGGCCGGGAACGGGCAGAAGGTGGCTGCCGGCGAGACCCCCCAACGACATTGACGCAGGCACGCCAAGGCCATTTGGGGTGCCGCCGGTGGTATGCACGCCATGCGCCTCGGGCACGCCCAGCACCACGCCGCCCGGACGGCCCAAACCGGGCGCTGCTTCCAGCACGTGGTCGGGCACATGGTTGGGCGCCACTGCCGAGGGCAGCAGGTGCGGCGCGCGCTGCACCAGACCCGCGGCGGTGCCCGCCTGCGGCAGGTGGGCGAGCGAGGCCCCGGCCTCGGGGTGCAGATTGGACGGGAAGGCCGGCAGCGGCGACTGCACCGAGGGTAGCGTCGCGCCGGGCAGCGCGGCGAAGAACTCGCCGGCCAGCCGCGCGAGGCTCGCCGCATCCGGCAGGCCGGGCGGCACCACAGCGTGCGGGTCGCCGGTCAGCGCATCACTTGTAGGTGTCGGGATAGTCATGGTACTTGCCGATCTCCACGTCCTCGAGCACCGCCAGCGCGTCCGGCGTGAGCACCGCGAGCGAGCAATAGAGCGAGATCAGGTAACTGGCGATGGCGTTGCGGTTGATGCCCATGAAGCGCACCGACAGGCCCGGGGTCTGCTCGCCCGGCAGGCCCGGCTGATACAGACCGACCACGCCCTGACGCTTCTCGCCGACACGCAGCAGCAGGATGCTGGTCTTGCCGTCCTGCACCGGCACCTTGTCCGACGGGATCAGCGGGATGCCACGCCAGGTCAGGAACTGCGAACCGAACAGGCTCACGGTCGGCGGTGGCACGCCACGGCGGGTGCACTCGCGGCCAAAAGCAGCTATGCCCAGGGGGTGGGTCAAGAAGAAACCCGGCTCCTTCCAAACGCGGGTGATGAGGTCATCCATGTCGTCAGGGGTCGGCGCGCCGGTGAGCGTGCTGACGCGCTGATCGTCGTGGACGCTGGCCAGCAGGCCGTAGTCCGGGTTGTTGATCAGCTCGCTTTCCTGACGCTCCTTGATGGTCTCGATGGTCAGGCGCAGCTGTTCCTTGATCTGGTCGTGCGGGCTTGAGTAGAGGTCCGACACGCGCGTGTGGATGTCGAGCACGGTCGATACCGCGTTGAGGAAGTACTCGCGCGGCTTCTCCTCGTAGTCGACGAAGGTCTGCGGCAACTCGGCCTCGTCACGCTGGGTGCAGGCCACCCGCACGTCCTTGGGGTTGCGCACTTGGTTGACGCGGTAGATGCCGGCCTCCACCGGCAGCCACTGCAGCATGTGGGTGAGCCAGCGCGGGCTGATGGTGGGCAGTTGGGCGACCGTCTTGGTCGCGTTGGCCAACTGGCGGGCGGCGTTGTCGCCGAGGGCCAGTTGGGCGGTCTGGGTCTCAGCCATGCTGAAGTGCCTCCCTTGTGAACCGGTGGAATAAGCTTGTGAAAAAAATCGAACCGCACTTTGGTCCGCGGCTGCAGCAGCATCAACCGGCTATCGCCATCAAGCACGCATCTCGGCGGCTATCGCCACCCGTTGCGGGCCATCGGCCCGGGTCGGTCGGGTGATGCATCAGCCCAGCAACTCGGCGAGCGGCTTGCGCAAGGCCCGCGCGATCTTGTCGATGGTCTCCAGCGACGGCGTCACCTGACCGCGCTCGACCTCGCCCAGATAGGAGCGGTTGATGTCGGCAAGGGCGGCCAGCGCCTCCTGCGACAGGCCGAGCTGGCGGCGCTGACGGCGCACCGCGGCGCCGAAACGCGTGTTGATATCGGGGATATCGGGTCCGGCGGCGGGCGTCCGCATGTCAGTGCGTCTCGCCTTCGGCTGTCGGCTTGGGCTCGTGACGCAAACCGTCCTGGCTGACCTGGCTGTCGGCCGGTACGCTGCGCGTGAGCCAGACGTTGCCGCCGATCACCGAGCGCGCGCCGATGGTGATGCGCCCCAACAGCGTGGCGCCGGCGTAGATGACGACGTCGTCCTCGAGCACCGGGTGGCGCGGCGGGCTCTTTGTTGGAGCGCCATCGTCGCCCACCACCACGCGGCGCGCACCCAGCGTGACCGCCTGATAGAGGCGCACCCGCTCGCCGATGACGGCGGTCTCGCCGATCACCACGCCGGTGCCGTGGTCGATGAAGAAACTCGGGCCGATCTGCGCACCCGGGTGGATGTCGATGCCGGTCTCGGAGTGGGCGATCTCGGCGATGATGCGTGCCACCAAAGGCGCGCCCAGCCGGTGCAGGGCATGCGCCAGACGGTGATGAATGACGGCGTGCACGCCGGGGTAGCAGAGCAGCACCTCGTCGACGCTGTGCGCCGCCGGGTCGCCCTGGAAGGCCGCCTCGACGTCGGTGTCCAGCAAGCGCCGCAGGGCCGGCAACTGCCCCGCGAAGCGCTGCACGATGTCCACCGAGAGCGGGTCGATATGCGCCTCGCTGCGGCCGGCCAGACGCGCGGCGTGCGCCAGTTCGAGCCGAACCTGCGGTTGCAGCGCGTCGAGTGCGGAGTCGAGCGTGTAGCCAACATAGAAGTCCTCGCCCTCATGGCGCAGGTCGGCCGGGCCCAGTCGCATCGGGAACAGCGCCGCGCCGAGCCCGCCGACCACGCGGCGCAGCGCTTCGCGCGAGGGGAACTCGCGGCGGCCATAGTCGGTGCGGCTCTGGCGGGCACGCCAGTCACCGCGCGCACGTGCAAGGTCGGCGACGATGCCGGCGAGTTGCCAGCGCGGGGCGTCGGTGACGGCGGTGGTCTGCTTGTCCGGCATCGGCTGTGCTGTCGAACCTGATGCCGCTCAGTCCTGGTACCAGGGCAGCCCGGCGCGACGCCAGCCGTCGAGGTTGCCGCGGCGGCCACGGTCGTCGAGTTCGCCCTCGAAGCCCTCGAGCACGTTGAACACGGCGCTGAAGCCGGCTGCGGTGGCGGCCTTGGCCGCCTCGACCGAGCGCTTGCCGCTGCGGCAAATGAGCAGCAGCGGGACGTCCTTGCCGCCGGCGCGTTGCTCGAGTTCCTTGGCGAAGCGCGGGTTGCGGTTGAGCGAGGTGCCGGTAGCCCAGGCCACGTGCAGGGCGTCCGGTACGCGCCCGACGAACACCAGTTCCTCGTTGCTGCGGACGTCGATCAGCCGGGCTGCGCCGGTCTGCGCCAGTGCCCAGGCGTCGGCCGGGGTCACGCCACCGGCGTAGCCCAAGTCGCCGCGCTCGGCCTCGCTGCGCCGGGCTTCAAGAATCGGGTGGAGTGTCGCCGCGGGGCGCTCCAGAACGGTTTCACTCATGTGTTGCCTCCTCGTCTGACCAAGGCCACCAGCGGGTGGTGGTGGCGGGAGACGTCAATCTAGGGGCGGGCAAACGGGCTAGGAACCAAGAAAAACTGCGATGGATTGCGCAGCCCGCGTGCAAAGCAAATTCGCTTTTTCGGGGTCGGGGCCGCAGGCTGCGCCGAGGACATCGCGGGGCGGACCTACCGGGCAGCGCCTCGGCCCGAACCCGCCCGAATACAGTCACGGCGCGAAAAGGTCAGCGCCCCGCGAGCCGCTCCGCCAAAGCGCTGACCGCCGGCGCCACCGCCGCCGGGCCAACGCCCGCCGCCGCGGCCTCCACTGCGCTGCGCAGCATGCGCCGCAGCGTCTCGGGTTGCGGCTCGAGCGGGCCAAAGAAGCGCACTCCGCCGGCATCGAGCACGAGCAGCGTCGGGAAGGTCTCGACGTCGAGATCGCCGACCAGCGCGGCCTGGTCCTCGATGTCGATCCAGTGCGCGCTGACCGCGCGACCACCCGCACGCGACTCCGCTGCCGCCGCGTCGAACACCTCGCGATAGGCATCGCAGGTGCGACACCAGGCGGCGCAGAGACAGGCGATGGTCAGGCGTGAACGGGGTACTGGCGACGCGGACATCGCCGCATCGTAACGCCTCCGCCGCAAGCGCCGAGGCCGGCCGCGACAGCCGGCCGCGCTAAACTCCGGTCATGTCCGACACCCTCACCCTGACCCGCCCCGACGACTGGCACCTGCACCTGCGCGATGGCGCCGCGCTCGCTGCGGTCCTGCCCGACACCGCGCGACAGTTCGCCCGCGCCATCGTCATGCCCAACCTCAAGCCGCCGGTGACCACCACCGCGCTGGCCGGCGCCTACCGCGAGCGCATCCTTGCCGCGCGGCCTGCCGGCAGCGACTTCGAGCCGCTGATGACGCTGTACCTGACCGACGTCACGCCGCCGGCCGAGGTCGTCGCGGCCAAGGCCAGCGGCTTCGTCCACGGGGTCAAGCTGTATCCGGCCGGCGCCACCACCCACTCGGACTCCGGCGTGACCGACATCCGCCGCTGCGACGACGCGCTGGCAGAGATGGCACGGGTCGGCCTGCCGCTGCTGATCCACGGCGAGGTGACCGACAGCGACATCGACGTCTTCGACCGCGAGGCGGTGTTCATCGACCGCATCTTGGGGCCGCTGCTCGCGCGCCACCCCAACCTGCGCGTGGTGTTCGAGCACATCACCACGCGCGACGCGGCGCGCTTCGTCGCGCAGGCCGGGCCGAATGTGGCGGCGACCATCACCGCGCACCACCTGCTCTACAACCGCAACGCCCTGTTCCAGGGCGGCGTGCGGCCGCACAACTACTGCCTGCCCATCCTCAAGCGCGAGCAGCACCGCGTGGCACTGGTCGAGGCCGCGACCTCCGGCAACCCCAAGTTCTTCCTCGGCACCGACAGCGCGCCGCACGCGCGCCACACCAAGGAAGCCGACTGCGGCTGCGCCGGTTGCTACACCGCGCTCACTGCGCTCGAACTCTATGCCGAAGGCTTCGAGGCGGCCGGCGCGCTCGACCGGTTGGAAGGCTTTGCCAGCCAGTTCGGGCCGGACTTCTACCGCCTGCCGCGCAACAGTGGCAGCGTGACCCTGCGCCGCGAGCCCCTCCTAGTCCCATCGGACCTGCCCTACGGGCCCGGCCACGACCGCCTGGTGCCGTTCCGCGCCGGCGAAACGCTGCGCTGGCGGCTGCAGTAGCGCGCAGCTCGCGACACGGCACAAGGGCGCCCGCAACATGGCAGACCATAAAATGCGATCCCGTTGGGGCAGGCGCGAACCCTCTCGCGCTGGATGTGGTTGCATCGCGCAAGTCCGGGGATGCACGTCGGCCGCGCTGGCGGCGCTCGTCGCGCTGACACTGCTGAGCGCGTGCGCCACCCACCTTGGGCGGCCCGAGGGCGGCGCGGCGCCGGCTGCGGTCCGCACCGGCTTCAACGTCGAGCGTGACCGCGTCTACTCGCCGCCGGGATGGCCGGAGACGCTGCGCGCCGACCTCTACCGCCCGCAGGCCGATGCGCCGCGCCCGGCAGTGCTGCTCATCCACGGCGGCGGCTGGTCACCGCCCGACCGCCGCTCGCAGATGGACTCGATCGCCGGGCGCCTCGCCGCGCGCGGCTATGTGGTGATGAATGCGACCTACCGCCTGGCGCCGCAGCACCAGCACCCGGCGCCGGTGGAGGACTTGCGCGAGGCGCTCGCCTGGCTGCGTGCCCACGCCGACGAACTGGGCGCGCGCGCCGACCGCGTCGCCACCTTCGGCTACTCGGCCGGTGGCCATCTGGCCGCCCTGCTCGGCACGCTGGATGCGCCGCCCGGACAGCGGGTGCAGGCGGTGGTGGCGGGTGGCGCACCCAC
>VEQZ01000037.1 GCA_018882975.1 Rhodocyclaceae bacterium
CGCTGGTGCTGGCCAAGTCGCGGGGGCGGCTCGAGGCGGCAGCCGAGCAGCGCGCCATGGCTGCGCTGCGCCATCTGCCGGCGGCGATCCGCTCGGTGCTCGCGCTGGAGCCGCAGGTGATCGGCTGGGCCGAGTCGTTCAAGTCGCGTCAGCACGCGCTCTTCCTGGGCCGCGGGCTGCACTACCCGATCGCGCTGGAGGGTGCGCTCAAGCTCAAGGAGATCACCTACATCCACGCCGAGGCCTACCCCGCCGGCGAGCTCAAGCACGGGCCGCTGGCGCTGGTCGATGAGGAGATGCCTGTGGTCACAGTGGCGCCCAACGACGCGTTGCTCGAGAAGCTCAAGAGCAATATGCAGGAGGTGCGGGCACGCGGCGGGCAACTGTATGTGTTCGCCGATGCCGACACGCGCATCAGCAGCGGTGAGGGCGTGCATGTGATCCGCATGCCGGAACACTATGGCGACCTCTCGCCCATCCTGCATGTGGTGCCGCTGCAGTTGCTGGCGTATCACACCGCCTGTGCGCGCGGCGCGGATGTCGACAAGCCGCGCAATCTGGCCAAGAGCGTGACGGTGGAGTAGGGCCGGCGACGGCTCACTCCGCCGCTTCGGCCGGAGGGACTTTTTCCGTCGGATTGTCTTCGGAGCGCTTGCCATCCTCGACCCGGAACATGCGCCCTTGCACGTGCGACCCTTGGTGGATTTCAACACGCACGTAGGTGATGTCGCCTGCCACGCGCGCCGACTCGCGGATCTCGACGTATTCGCCAGAAACATTGCCATTGACCGTGCCGAGCACGACCACGCTCTGCGCGAGCACACTGCCGTTGACCTTGGCTTTGGGCCCGATTACCAGCACACAGTCGCGGCTGAGGGTGCCCTGCAGGTTTCCCTCGATGTTGCCGTCGAAGCGCATGCTCTTCTCGAACCGGAACAACACCCTGCCGTCCACTACGGCCACGGTGCCGCTGTTGTCGACCAGGGTATTGAGGTTGCCATCCTGGATTCGGGCAACCTTGCGGCGGTTGAATAACATGTCAGGCTTTTCCTGTGACCGGCACGAGCACAGCTTCGGTCTCTGCCACGCCGTCGGCGGGGGTTACCATTACCAGCAGGTGCGAGGCTGACGATGTTAGCCGCCCCTGAAACGTCTCCGCAACCCGCGGCGACCGCACCGCCAGCCGCGTCGTGCGATCAACCTCGAATGCGAGCGTGCTGGCACGCGCTACCGAGGCACTGGGAGCCGGATTGCGAATCGCCACCACCTCCACCGACAGCAAACGGTTGTTCGTACTTTCACCCGGGTTGCGAACCAGCACCTCGAAGCTGATGTCCTTGCCCTCGCGGTGCGCGACCACCTGTACAAGGCGCTGGCCAGAGCGGTCGATCTGGATCAGCTTGTCGGCCTCGGCGATGCGCTCGGAGAGCGAGATGCGCTCGGCCTCGAGTTGAGCGATGCGCTGCTTGAGTTCCACCACCGCCGAGGTATCGACATCGTGCGCCAGTCGCTTGAGCACGATGCTGGAAATCAACCGGCGCCACCACACCTCGTCGGCGACCTCGTTGGCCACCGCATGAGACGAGGGCCAGCTGGCGATCAGACCAGCGACCACCACAGCCAAGCCGACGCAGCCGACCTGCCAGCGGCGCAGGCGCCGCGCGGTGCCAACGGTCACCGGACCGTCGATGAGGGGATCCTTACGCGGTTGGAGCATGTCCGGATGCTGCGCGCCGCCCGCCCGCGAGGAAGGGCTTGGGATTGACCACCCGTCCATCGAGCACCAGCTCGAAATGAAGGTGGGGGCCGGTGGTACGGCCACTCGACCCCACCCGGCCGATCCGCTGGCCTGCCGTAACTACCATGCCTGTGGTCACCTCGATACCCTCAAGGTGGGCGTAACGCGACTGCATCCGTTCGCCGTGGCTGATGACGACCAGCTTGCCGTAGGTGTCGGCTGGCCCGATGAAAGTCACGACCCCGGCTGCAGAGGCATGCACCGCAGCGCCCGCCGGAGCCAGAAAATCGATACCGCGGTGGAATGCCAGTTCGCCCAGAACCGGGTGGGTCCGCCAGCCGAACCCGGAAGAGATGCCGCCGATCACCGGTTGTGCCAGGGACTGGTCGAACACCGAACGTGCCACTTCTTCTCGCCGCGCCAACTGGTGTGCCATCTCATTCTCCAAGCGGCCCGCCCTGAGTGCCAGTTCCTGCAGGCCAAACTGCTGCGCTTGCGTGCTGTCGGCCTTGAAAGATTGCAGTCTGAGACCCGGCTCGGCGTCTCCGCGCGGCTGTACGTCCATGGCGGCTTCAAGACTCTCGATGCGCGCTCGCAACTCCCCGATCTTGCCCGCCAAGGCGTCGTTGCGCGTGCCGTCCCAGATCTCCACGACGCGCCGCAGCAGCGTGATGTTGGAATCTCCGGCGGCCCACGCAAAGAGGCTGCCACCAAACATCATCAACAACAGCAGCCCGATGAGCAGGGACAACTGCCACCGGTGAAGGTGCACCGACTGGGTGCGCCGACCAGCATGGGTAACGAATATGATCTGCATGACGTTTGGGTGGTGGTGCGACCGCGCGCAGCAGAGCCGACTGAGCACAAGACTTTACCACGCACCCAGGATGCGGCAAAACCGCTACCAGGGTCTTGCGCTGTCTGCCCACCCTTGTGCGATGATTCGCCTGCGGCCGCCGTCCTTGCTGTCCATGGTCAACCCGGTCTCACGTCCCGATTCGAGATATCACCCTACAGGAGAGCAAAGAGAATGGCCGAATCCTCTAGTCCCGGATGCGTATCCATCGGCGACGGCGTCAAACTGTCCGGCCGTCTTGACTTGCCTGGCATCGCCTACATCGATGGCGAGGTCGAAGGGGAAGTCCTTGCCAATGAGGTCCGTATCGGCGTCACCGGGCGCATCAAAGGTTCGGTAACCACCGCCCACGCCGACATCCACGGCGAGATCGAGCGCGATGTGACCGTCACCGATACGCTGATCCTGCGCTCGACCGCCAAGGTCAGGGGCAGCATCGTCTACGAGATCATCGAAATCGAGCAAGGTGCTACCATCGAGGGCGAACTCAAGCGTGGCGAAGCTGACAAGCGCAGCAAGTCGGCTCGCGTTAATCCGATTGGGGTCGTCTCGCCAGCCACCCCCGCAGCGATCGGCGGGTTACCACCCCCCGAGACGCCGCCGGCCGGCGACGCGGCGTCCTAAGGGGGCGGCATGGATCTTTTCAAACTCCGTCGCGATGGAGCCGGATCGGAAAGCGAATCGGCGCGGTCGCTTGAGCAGCTGCTGACCGCGCCCGCTCCCTTGCCGGCCGCCGAGACCAAACCCGCGCCTGCGCCTGCGCCGGAAGAGGCGCCGCCGGCCGATGTGCAACCCCCCACGAACATTGCGAGTCAGACCCCCGTGCGTTCCGAATCCACTATCGCCGAAGGTTTCCATTTCAACGGTGTCGTCAAGGCGCCCACTGATCTTCGCGTCGATGGCACGCTCGACGGCGATATTGAGGTGCGGTCACTGGTCGTCGGTGCCAACGGGTCGGTCAGCGGCCAGTGTCGCTGCGACTCGCTGTTCATTGACGGGCGCTTTCACGGCAAGGCGGAATGTCGCGAACTGCACCTCAACGCCAGCGCCGTGGTGGACGGTGAGGTAACGTATTCGGTGTTGTGCGCGCAGCGCGGCGCCAAGATGACGGGGAAATACGTGTACAAGAAGCGGGACCTGCCCCAAGCTGGCTGAGCCGGCGTACGCGATCATGCCGAGACTGCGCGACGGCCTGTTGCCCGCACTCATCCTCTCGCTGCTGCTGATGCAGTACGCGGCAGTCGGTCACGTGCTCGCTCACCTCGGCTTGGGCCATCACGGTGTCTGGGCTGGCGCGCCGCTAGTCGACGACGAGGACCCGGGCCAGCAGCCGGGCGGTTGCGGCGCGCCCCAGCTGCATGCCGTCATCGACGGTGTCCCATTCGTTTCTGCACCCGCCGTGCCGCTGCTCGAAGCCCGGGCTTCGGCGCAGACCGCCTTCCTCCTCGCAGTCGTTGACCGCGCCACGCCTGAACCGCTCGGCCGCTGGCCACCTCCTCCCCTCTGAACACAGCAGGTGCCACTGTTTGCTGACGGTGGCTTTGCGTGATCAGCTCGTCCCGCGGGGCGAGGGGGAAGACCATGAAAAAGACCATTTGGGCCGGCCTTTGTGCCGGCTTGCCGGCTATTGCGCTGGCGCATGAAGCGAGCATCCTCACGGCCAAGCCGGTCGACGTGACTGCGCTGCCTTTCCTCGGCCACGACGAATTGCGCGCCGCACAGCCGGTGTCGGTGTTGTTCGGCGCACGGCTCGACGAGGTGCGCCAGCAGACCCTCGGCGATGCGCTGAGCACCCTGCCAGGCGTGCAGTCTTCGGCGTTCGGGCCTGGGTCGAGCCGCCCGATCATCCGTGGGCTCGACGCCGGCCGCGTGCGTGTGCTCGATGGCGGCCTCGACGCGCTGGATGTGTCGACCTTCAGTCCGGACCACGCAGTGACCACCGATCAGGTCTTCGCCGAGCAGATCGAGGTGATCCGTGGACCGGCCTCGGTGCTCTACGGCGGTGCGGCGATCGGCGGCGTGGTCAACGTCGTCAGTGGCCGGCTGCCGCGCGATGCGATGGACGGCATCCATGGCCGTCTGGTGAGCCGCTACGACTCGGCCACCCGCGGCTGGCTGGGTGGCGTCCAGGTGGATGGTGGCAATGGCCGCATGGCCTACAACGTGCAGCTCTCCGGGCAGCGCGCCAACGACCTGCGGGTGCCGGGCGCGGTGCTGGTGGAGGACCCGGGCTTCGCGCGCGGGCGGGTGCCCGGCAGTACCAGCGACACCAACGACGGTTCGTTCGGTACCTCGTTCACTGGCGACAAGGGCTACCTCGGATTCGCCGTGAGCCGCAGCGAGCGCGAGTACGGCGTGCCGACGCTGCATCTGGCCGAAGGCGAACTGCCGGTGCGCATCGACTTGCAGCGCAACCGCTACGAGACCGCCGGCGAATGGCGGCCGGGTGGCGCGGTGGAGCGCATCCGCTTTTCGGCGAGTCATGCCGATTACGCGCATAACGAGCTTGAGCGGGCGGCGGCTGGCGTACCGTTCCAGGTGGCGACGCGCTTCGCCAGCCGCGGCAATGAGGGTCGCTTGGAGATCACGCTCGCCGAGGTGTTCGGCTGGCGCACCGCGCTGGGTGCCAGCGCCAGCCGCCGGGAGGTGTCGACACGCGGCGAGGAGGGGCTGCTCAATCTCTCCGGCCCGGTGGATTCGAGTGGCCGCGGCGTGTTCGCGGTGGCCGAGCGCGACTGGGGGCCCGTGCACTTCGAATTGGGTGGGCGCCTCGACCGCGAGTCGCGCGATCCGACGGCCACCTTCCGCAGCCGCGACTACACCCCGACCACGGTGTCGGCGGCGGCGCAGTGGGGCTTTTCCCCGGGCTACGGCATCGGCCTGACGCTCAGCCGTGCGCAGCGAGCGCCGGGTATCGAGGAGCTTTATTCGATCGGCGCGCACCACGCCACCGGCACCTTCGATGTCGGCAACGCTGGGCTCGGACTCGAGACCGCGCGCAACGTCGAACTCAGCTTGCGCAAGAGCGAGGGGCCGCTGCGCTGGCGGGCCTCGCTCTACCGCACCCGTTTCGATGGCTTTGTCTATGGGGCGCTGGGGTCCTTCGGCGGAGTCGACGCGACGGGCGACCCGGTGCTGCCCGGTGTGGAAGGCGAATTCACCTTGCAGACCTTCCGTCAGGATGACGCCACCTTCCGCGGCTTTGAACTCGACGGCAGTTACCAGTTGAGCGACAACTGGACGCTCGGCGCCTTCATCGACCGTACCCGCGCCACCATCGACAACTACGGGCCGGCGCCGCGCATCCCGCCACTGCGTTACGGCGGCACAGTGGCGTGGGCGAGCGGTGCGTGGCGCGCTGATACGCGGCTGACGGTGGCCGATGGCGTAGACCGGCTGGCGGTGAACGAGACGCTGACCGGGGGCTACACCCGGCTCGATGCCGGGCTGGCATATCGCACGCAGTGGATGGGGCGTACCGCCCAGTTCACGGTGCGCGGCATCAATCTGCTCGACCAAGACATCCGGCTGCACAACAGCTACCTCAAGGATGGCTACCCCTTGGCCGGGCGCAGCGTGCTCCTTGGCGTCAACCTCGACTTCTAGGCTCGCTGTACCCTCCGCCGGCAGTCCCCGCCCGGTGGTCTTTCCGAAGCGACTTTTGAGCGCAGCGAACAGGAGCGAGGAAAGTCACCACCGGAGATAGTGGGCCGCCCGCCAACACTCTCAGCGCAGCGCCTCGATCCGATAGAGCGCGGTGGCGCCGAGCAGGTTGTGCAGACTGTTCACTGGCTGGTTGTCGGTGAGCACCAGGCGCTCGAGGACATGCACGCCGTGCTGGCCGCAGAACAACTCAAAGTCGCGCAGCGTGCAGAGGTGGATATTGGGCGTGTCGAACCACTGGTAGGGCAGGTCCTCGGAGACCGGCATGCGCCCGCGCAGCACCTGCCAGCGGTGCCGCCAGTAGCCGAAGTTGGGGAAGCTGACGATGCCCTGACGGCCGACCCGCAGCATCTCGCGCACGATGTGCTCGGTGTTGTGCATGGCCTGCAGCGTGTGCGAGAGGATGACGTGGTCAAAAGCCTGGTCGCCGAAGCCGGACAGGCCGCGCTCGAGGTCGCTTTGGATGACGTTGATGCCGACCGCCACGCATTGCGTGACGCTCTCGATGTCGAAGTCGACGCCGTAACCCTCGACGCGCTTGCGCCTCTGCAGCGCGGCGAGCAGGTGGCCGTCGCCGCAGCCCAGGTCGAGCACGCGGCTGCCCTCGCCGACCCAGCGCACGATGGCGTCGAGGTCGGCGCGCTGGCGCTGTCCGGCGGCGCGGTTCATGCGGCCTCCGCGGCGACGCGCTCGAAGTAGGCGCGCATCACGTTGTGGTAATGGGCGTCGGTCATGAGGAAAGCGTCGTGGCCGTTGGGCGAGTCGATCTCGGCGTAGGCCACCGGTCGTCGTGCGGCGAGCAGCGCATCGACGATCTCGCGCGAGCGGCCCGGCGAGAAGCGCCAGTCGGAGGTGAAACTGATCACCAAGAAGCGCGCCGTCGCCCGTGCCAGCACAGCGGCGAGGTCGCCGCCGGCCTCGCGCGCCGGGTCGAAATAGTCGAGCGCCTTGGTCATGATCAGGTAAGTGTTGGCGTCGAAGTAGCCGGCGAACTTGTCGCCTTGGTAGCGCAGGTAGCTTTCGATCTCGAACTCGACATCGAAGCCGAACTTGAGGTCGTCACCGCGCAGCATGCGGCCGAACTTCTCGGCCATCACGTCATCCGACAAATAGGTGATGTGGCCGAGCATGCGCGCCAGACGCAGGCCGCGCGCCGGCACCACGCCGTGCTCGTAGAAATGCCCGCCATGGAAGTCGGGGTCGGTGAGGATGGCCTGCCGCGCGACGTCGTTGAAGGCGATGTTCTGCGCGGTGAGGTAGGGTGCCGCCGCCACTACCACGGCATTGCGCACCCGCTTCGGATAGGTGATGGACCAGCGCATGGCCTGCATGCCGCCGAGGCTGCCGCCGACCACCGCCGCCCAGACCTTGACGCCGAGCCGGTCGGCCAGGCGCGCCTGCGCGTGCACCCAGTCGATCACTGCCACCAGCGGGAAGTCGGCGCCCCACGGCTTGCCTGTCTTGGGGTTGAGGCTCTGCGGGCCGGTCGAGCCGTGGCAGCCGCCGAGGTTGTTGAGGCCGACGACGAAGAAGCGGTCGGTGTCGATCGGCTTGCCGGGGCCGACCATGTTGTCCCACCAGCCGGCGGTCTTGGGGTCGTCGGCCACCGACAGTCCCGCCACGTGGTGGTTGCCCGACAGCGCGTGGCAGATGAGGATGGCGTTGCTGCCCTCGGCGTTGAGCGTGCCGTAGGTCTCGTAGACCAGGTCGTAACGCTCCAGTATCGCGCCGCTGCGCAGGGTCAGCGGCTCGTCGAAATGGGCGGTCTGCGGCGTGACGACGCCGAGCGAGCGGGCGGTCACGGCGGGAGCGTAATCTGGACCATGTTCGGATTATAAGTGCGCCCTCGACGCGCGGCACTGCACCCGCTGCAGCCGTCACGTAAGCGCCGCTCAGCCGTTGAGGCGCTCCAGCAGCGTCTGCACTTTGTCCGGGTCGGTGCTGGCGAGGATGCGCCGCGCGAGCGTCTCGGCCTCGCGCAGGTCAGTCTGCAGCACGCGCTGCTTGACCGCCGGCACGTTGGCCGGGTGCATCGAGAACTCGCGCAGGCCGAGACCTAGCAGCAGGCGCGTCAGGCGCACCTCGCCGGCCATCTCACCGCAGAGCGCGACTGGCTTGCCAACTCGCGCGCCGGCCTTGATCACGCTCGCCACCAATTGCAGGATGGCTGGGTGGGTGGGGTCGTACAGGTGCGACACGGCACCGTCGGTGCGGTCGATGGCCAGCGTGTACTGGATCAGGTCGTTGGTGCCCACCGACACGAAATCGAGCGCGTCGAGGAAGGGCCTGAGCATGATGGCGGTGGCCGGCACCTCGATCATGCCGCCGACCGGGATGTCGTCGCGGCAGGGCAGGCCGTCGCGGCGCAGGCTGGCCTTGGCGTCCTCGATGGCGGCGAACACCTGCCGCATCTCGCCGACTCCCGAGAGCATCGGGATGAGCAGGCGCACGTCACCAAATTGTGCGGCACGCAGGATGGCGCGCAGCTGGGTGCGGAAGAGCTGAGGTTCGGCCAGACACAGGCGCACCGCGCGCAGGCCAAGCGCCGGGTTGTCGCCTTCATGGGTGAGGCCGGTGAGCTGCTTGTCGGCACCGAGGTCGAGGGTGCGGATGATCACCGGCTGGCCGCGTATCTCCTCCGCCACCTGCCGGTAGGCGACGAACTGCTCCTCCTCGGTCGGCAGGCCGTTGCGGTCGAGGAACAGGAATTCACTGCGGAACAGACCTATACCTGTCGCGCCGCTCGCCTGCACCTGCTCCATGTCGCCGGGGAGTTCGATATTGGCGTGCAGTTCGATCGGCGTGCCGTCAAAGGTCTTGGCCGGCGAGGTGCGTAGGCGCGCCAGCTTGCGCCGCTCGATCTGCAGTTCGGAGGCGCGCAGGCGGTATTCGGCGAGGACCTCGCGGTCCGGGTTGACAATGACGGCGCCAAGGCTGCCATCGACGATCAGCAGGTCGCGGTCGTGGATCAGCTCGCGCGCGTGGCGCAGCGACACCACCGCCGGTACGTTGAGGCTGCGGGCGAGGATGGCGGTGTGCGAGGTGACGCCGCCGACATCGGTGAGGAAGGCCTCGAAGCGCTGCTGCTTGAAGTGCACCACGTCGGAGGGCGCGAGGTCGTGGGCGATGAGGATGGTCTCGCCGGCGCCCGGCCGCGGCTGCAGGCCGGCGCGGCCCATCAGGCCTTTGAGCACGCGTTCGACCACCTGCTCGACGTCGGCGCGGCGCTCGCGCAGGTAGGCATCCTCGATCGCCTCGAACTCGGCCACCAGCATGTCCATCTGCTGCTTGAGCGCCCACTCGGCGTTGCAGTGCTGCTCGCGGATGCGCACCCGCGGCTCCTCGGCCAGCGTCGGGTCGTTGAGGATCATCAGGTGCAGCTGGACGAAGGCGGCATACTCCGGCGGCGCGTTGACCGGGAGATTCTCGATCAGGGACTGCAACTCGGTGTGCGTCTCGTCCATGGCGCGGTCGAAGCGCGCCACTTCGGCCTCGATCTGGCTTTTGCTGACGTCGTAGTGCGGCACCTCGAATGCGGCGTGCGCCATCAGCTGCGCATGGCCGATGGCGATGCCGCTGGAGACGCCGATGCCGTGGATGACGAAGCTCATGTGCCGACTATACGCCAGCCCGCAAGCGCTCCATGCGGCTTGGCGCAATGCTTTCGGCTTGTCGTGAGGGTCCCGCCTCGGCTAGGATGAACAAGCAATTCCAGACACGTCCCGATGGCCTGCATTGCGGTTTTCAATCAGAAGGGCGGGGTTGCAAAAACCACCAGCACCTTCAATCTGGCCACTGCGTTGGCCCGCGCTGGCTGGAAGGCGTGGGCGGTCGACATGGACGCGCAGGCGCACCTCACGCTCGCGCTCACGGCCGGCCATCCACCGCTCGACCCCGCGACCACCCTCTGCGGTTTTTTCAACCAGCAGCGGCCGCTGCGGGAGACCGTGCGCGAGACGCCCTTGGGCGTGCGCTTGGTGCCTTCGCACGCCGAACTGGCCAAAGTGGAGTCGCTCTACGGCAGCAACGCGCAGGCCACGCTGGCGCTCAAGCGCGGTCTGGCCGAGGCCGAACCGGACGGCCCGGTGCTGATCGACTGCTGCCCGGCGCTCGGCGTGCTCTCGCTCAACGCGCTCTACGCCGCTGACCGCGTGCTGATCCCGGTATCGTCTGACTATCTCTCGCTGCAGTCGGTGGTGCGCCTCGATGCTGCCATCACGGCGCTGGAAAAGGCGCTGAAGCGGCCGATCGAGAAGCGCATCGTCATCACTCGCTTTGATGCGCGGCGCAAGCTGGCACAGCAAGTCGCGCAGACCTTGCTTGATCGCTATGGCGAGCAGGTTTGCAAGACGCGCATCCGTGAATGCGTGGCCTTGGCCGAGAGCCCGGCGGTGGGCAAGGACATCTTCGCCTATCAGCGCAAGGGTGTGGGTGCGCAGGACTACGGCGCGCTGGCCTATGAGCTGCTGAGGACCGGCTTTTTCCGCTAGGCTGGCTCGAGCTTGGCGTATTCCAGCGCCAGCCACTTCTGCCCGCCCTCGCGAAAGTGCACCTGCACGCGCGCATCCGCCCCGCGGCCTTCCGTGCCAATCACCACGCCGGCGCCGAACTTGGCATGGCGCACGTTCTGGCCGATATGGAAGCCGGTGGCGTTGTCGATGCCGGCCGGACTGAAGCTCGGCCGCTGCACTCCGACCTTGCGGGCGTTGATCGGCGCCAATAACTGTTCCGGGATCTCCTCGAGGAAGCGCGAGGGGATGTTGTAGCGGGTCTGGCCGTGCAGCTGGCGCGCCTCGGTGTAGCTCAGGGTCAGTTTGCGCCGGGCGCGGGTGATGGCGACGTAGGCCAGCCGCCGCTCCTCTTCGAGCCCGTCCTCGGTGTTGAACGACTGCTCGTGTGGGAACAGCCCTTCTTCGAGCCCGGTGGCGAACACCGAGTGGAACTCGAGGCCCTTGGCGGCGTGCACGGTCATGAGTTGTAGCGCCTCGGCGCCTTCGCCGGCCTGGTGCTCGCCGGCCTCCAATGACGCATGCGCGAGGAAAGCCGCGAGGTCGTTCTGCTCGCCCTCGTTGGCGAACTGCTTGGCCGCCGAGACCAGTTCCTCCAAGTTCTCGACGCGGTCGCCGCCGTCCTTGTCGGCCTTGTAATGCGCCTTGAGGCCGCTCACCTCGATGACGTGGTCGACCGCCTCGTGCAGCGGCAGGTCGCGCAGCTTTTCGGCGAGCACATCGACCAGCGCGACGAAGCTGGTGAGCGCCGCACCGCCGCGTCCGCTGCCAGCCGACTCGCGCGCGGTCTGCAGCAGCGGCCGGCCATGGGCGGCCTCGGCCAGCGTCTCGAGGCTGCGCGCGCCGATGCCGCGCGGCGGGAAGTTGACGATGCGCAGGAAGGCACCGTCGTCCTCGGGTTGCGCCGCCACGCGCAGGTAGGCCAGCGCGTGTTTGATCTCGGCGCGCTCGAAAAAGCGCAAGCCGCCGTAGACGCGGTAGGGCATGCCGGCGTTGAACAGGGCGGATTCGATGACGCGCGACTGCGCGTTGCTGCGGTAGAGCACGGCGACGTCGTTGAGCGGTACGCCTTCGCGCTGCAGCGCGCGTGCTTCTTCGACCACGAAGGCGGCTTCGTCGAGGTCGGACGGCGCGCGATAGACGCGGATGCGCTCGCCAGCACCGGCGTCGGTCCAGAGGTTCTTGCCGAGGCGCCCGCGGTTGTTGGCGATGAGCGCGTTGGCCGCCTCCAGGATGTTGCCGTGGCTGCGGTAGTTCTGCTCCAGCCGTATGACCGTGTCGCCGAAGTCGCGCTGGAACTCGCGCATATTGCCGACGTCGGCACCGCGGAAGGCGTAGATCGACTGGTCGTCGTCGCCCACCGCCAGCACCTGCGCCTGCGGCCCGGTGAGCAGCTGCAGCCACTGGTACTGCAGGCGGTTGGTGTCCTGGAACTCATCGACCAGCAGGTGTGCGAAGCGCGCCTGGTAGTGCTCGCGCAGGGCGGCGTTGCGGCCGAGCAGTTCGCAGGTGCGCAGCAGCAGCTCGGCGAAGTCGACCACGCCTTCCTTCTGGCACTGCGCGTCGTAGGCGGCGTAGATCTCGGCCATGCGCTGGGTAAAGGGGTCGTTCGCCTCCACGCGCGGCGCGCGCAGGCCGCGCTCCTTGTTGCCGTTGATGAAGTGCTGCGCCTGCTTGGGCGGGTATTTCTCGTCGTCCACGCCCATGGCCTTGATGACGCGCTTGACCATGGCTAGCTGGTCAGCTGAGTCGAGGATCTGGAAGGTGGCGGGCAGCTCCGCCTCGCGGTGGTGGCTGCGCAGCAGGCGGTTGCAGAGGCCGTGGAAGGTGCCCACCCACATGCCACGGGTGTTGATGGGCAGCATGGCCGAGATGCGGGTGAGCATCTCGCGCGCGGCCTTGTTGGTGAAGGTGACGGCGAGGATGCCGTGCGGGCTGGCCTTGTGCGTGGCGACCAGAAAAGCGATGCGGGTGGTGAGCACGCGCGTCTTGCCGCTGCCGGCGCCGGCAAGGATCAGGCCGGAACGGCCCTCGAGCGTGACCGCCTCGTGCTGGTGGGGGTTGAGGCCGTCGAGAAGGTCGCCGAGGTGCATGGGCGGATTCTACTTGGGTGGGGTCTGTTGGGACGCGTCTGCGTGGTCGGGTGCGCGGCGAGGATAGGGGGCGATGGCGGCCAGGGTTAGCAAGGGCCGGGTTTGCCGCGAGCGGGCCGGTCGGCTACAATTACCCGACTAAATCACTCGGTTATTGGAGAGAAGCATGTCGGCTCACGACAAGATCGACGCCACCGTCAAGGGCAACCCGGTGGTGCTGTACATGAAGGGCACGCCCGCCTTCCCGATGTGCGGTTTCAGCGGCACCGCGGTGCAGATCCTCAAGGCCTGCGGCGTGGACAGCCTGGTCGCGGTGAATGTGCTCGAGGACGAAGAAGTCCGCCAGGGCATCAAGGATTACGCCAACTGGCCGACCATCCCGCAGCTCTACGTCAACGGCGAGTTCATCGGCGGCGCGGACATCATGCGCGAGATGTACCAGTCGGGCGAGCTGCAGGCGTTGCTGGGTGGGAAATCGGCTTAAAAGTGTCAGCAGCTTGGGGGCTACTCGCCGAAAGCCGTTGGCAAGTCGCGCCGGGTGTGAAGAATTCTGAACACCGTCACCCCTTTTTCATTCGCGGTGTAGATCACCAGATAAGGGAAGTTTTTGAGCGGCCAAGTCCGCAAGCCCGCGCGGCCGATTCGCGTGCCAAGGGTGGTCGAACCCGCCTTGGGGAACTTGGCAACCATGGCCAACGATTCCTTGAGGGCTTCGCGAAACGCTGATGCGACCCCTTGTCCGGCCTCTTGAGCGTAGTACTTGATGGCCGCCCGGGCATCGCCGTCGGCTGCCCGCGTGAGATGAACCGAGGCGAGGCTCACTCTGAGCGAGCGTTGTTTGCGATGAACTTGTCGAGTTCTTCCCAGTAAGCCGCCCCGACCTCGGGGCCGAGACCGGACTGGATGCCTTCGTCAATCAGGTTTCGGACGTGCTGCGCGTCGCGCTCGCGGCGGACGAGGTCGCGGAAATACTCGCTGACAGATCTGTATCCACGCGTGCTGACCTGCTCCTCGACAAAAGCCTTGAGCGACTCCGGGATCGAGATGTTCACGGTCGGCATGTCCACAGGCTAGGCTCCTTGGCAGATCTTGGCAAGGATTGTGGTGTTTTTGCCAAAGATGCGCATCGGCCATCTGGCCGACCCCTCACCGTCGGCTTGCGACCCACTGCCGCAGCACCGCGTCGATGCGCGACTGCCAGCCTGGCCCATCGGCTTTGAAGGCCGAGACCACCTCGGGCGAGAGGCGGATCGACACGCGCGTCTTGGTCGGCGCTTTCTGTGGGCCGCGAACGCCGGCACGGCGGTTCATCTCCAGCAGACCGGCGTAGACCTCGGGCGGCAGCACCTCTTGGGCTGGGCGGAAGAGGGCGATGTCGGCGGCCGTGAGTTCACGGACCTCCCCGTCATCGTCGGTCAGCGGCTGTCGATTGGTCATGAAGTAGAACCTCTCTCTTGTTGGCTTTGCGCAGACTGATGACGCGGATGCCGCCCTCGATGAACGTGAAGCAGACCATGTGCAACCGACCATGCATCAAACCGAAGGCGACGATGCGGAGTTCGCCATAGCTCCTGTGGTCAGGCGAAAGAGCATGAGCGCACATCGGCCATGGCGGCGCAGCGAAAGGTTTAGAGATTGGGCGCTGCTTACGACTTCAAGCGATAGCCGCCAAGCCCTTTTGTTGCACTACGGTGAGTAGCCGCAACGCCGGTCCGCCCGGTTTTTTGACGCCGCGCTCCCAATCGGACACGAGATTCTTGGAGACATTGAGATAGCGGGCAAAGACCGGCTGCGACATGTGTTCGCGAAGCCGGATCGCACGAATCTCCTCCGGGCCGAGGACACGAACCGGAGTCAGGCAGGCCTCGTCGAACTCTCGCATGGTGCGCTTACCCACCGCACCGATCTCGTGCAGCGCCTCCATGGTCTCGTGTACTGCAGCTAGGGCGTCACCGCGGTATCTGCTGGTCATCCTGATGGACCTCCTCAAACTGGTGGTTTGCGACGAGCCTGTCGAGTTGGGTCTCGGTAAGCTCGAGAACGTGTCTGGCCATCTTGCGAAATTGCGACTGTTCGTGAGGCCCGATGTTGTCCAGATTGCTCTTGGTGTAGCCATAGACAAACACGCTTCGCTGGCCTGCGCTGAAGAGCATGATCAACCTGTATCCTCGGGCTCGCCCTTCGCCCGGCCGGGGCAGGCGCTGCTTGATCACACCCCCGCCCAGATCGGCGTCAATCAGGCCCGACAGCGCACGGTGGACTGCATCGTTCAATTCCTGTGCACCAATGCTGTGCTTGCGGGCGAATCGGGCGAACCAGGCCGACATGAATATGCGATGGGTTCGGGGCCCCGCTTCCTTCGGAAGATTATCACACTGAGTTGTATAGGGCGGCGCGGCCTTGGTGGGTCTCACGTTGGGCTCGGGTCGTGGCAAGACCCCAATACTCCAAGTGCGTGAGAGATGGCGAATCGGTCAACTGGCGTAGCCTAGGGCACATGGCCGATGCTCATTGCCAAAGCCGCTACGGGAACAATCGGGCAATTATTCGTTAATACGATAAAATGCTGTCCGCGGTTGGGGCGTTGGTTATCCGGCGGCAAGCGGGGGCGGTCGTGGACGGAATTGGGGGATCGGAGCGTGGCAACCAAGCCGGGTGAGATGAACGCCTTCGAGCGCGAACTGGTGGAGTCGGTCGATCAGGCGCTGCGCGGCGAGTTGGCTGCGACGCACACGCCCGAGGCGATCGTGTCGCGACGCCGCGGCCGCCCGCGCGGCAGCGTGCAGGCGGTGACCAAGAAGTCGACGACCATCCGCTTCGACGCCGACGTGCTTGAGGCGCTCAAGGCGACCGGACCGGGCTGGCAGACGCGGGTGAACGCGGCGGCGCGGGAGTGGTTGCGGTTGGGGAAGGTTTAGACGCTTTCCGCGCGCCGAAGCAATTTGAGGACGGCGCCCAGACAGTCATACTCGTGACGAACGTACGGATCGTCCAAATTGGCTCCGGCCAGCACGGACCGGCGGTCTTGGCAGAACCGGCGGACTTCGTCGACCGATGGCTCTTCTTCAAAGTCCGGGTAGACCTCCCAAAACGCGCTCCCTTCATAAACCCGGTAGCCAGCATCAAGGGCGCGTAACACGGCGTCGGTCTCCATCTCGGCAATGCCTGCCCAGCCAGCGTCCTCGCTCGCGACTCCGGTCCGAAGAATGTGTTCGTTGTATCCGCGCATATACAGGTCGGCAAACCAGCCTTCCGCAGGCGGCGCAATCTCGAGCGTCTTCATCCAACTGGAGAAAGTCTGTTCACACTGGGCGGCAACAGCACTTGGCGCGTTGAGCATCGCCTCGCGCAAGTACTCGAGCGTGTAGTCCTCATCGGGCGGCAGAAACCAGCATTCGTAATGGGTGAACTCAATGGCTTCGATGTCGCCGTCGGGTTGTTCGCCAAGCAAGTTCCTGTGACCATCAATAGCCGCCCTACGGGCTTGGACGTCGAGAGTCTCAATCGATGCGTTCATCGGTGGGCACTCCTGTGGCGACTTGATGCCGGTATTCCGGTGGGCCGATTCTGCCCTGTCGTCACCGTTAATGCTTAACCCACCGGCGACAATCGGTTAGCCTTGCTGTCCCAAAAAGGTTTGCGTGATGCGGCAGGGAATTTACGAGCGCCTGGTCAGGGAGGGGGAAGAGGCCGAAGTCGCCAGACTCGAGGCCGAGGGCCGCGCCTGGGTGGACGGCGTTCCGGAGTCCGTGCGGCGTGATTTGCTGCTCGACGACCTCGCGGCGCGCATTCCGGAGTTGCTCGACCTCGCTGCCTCCTCGAGCGACGACAAGGCCGATCAAGCGCGCAACGAGCTGCGCCTGATCGCGCAAATGTTGCGCGCCGCGCGCGAGTCGACCACGCAGAATTCGCCGGCCCCATTGCCTGCCGCCGACCTCCGCCTGCTGCGTGCCGTTCACGAGCCGCAGATCCGGCCTGTGCTGCCACGTACCGGCCTCAAACGTCCGTGGTTGTTCACCTCTGGAAAGAGTGAGCCTTCACTCTATTCTGAGCTTCGGGCAGAACTGGAGACCGCCGAGCGCCTCGACATTCTCGTCAGCTTCATCAAGAAGGCGGGCGTGCGGAAGCTCGAAGACGTGTTCGAGCGGGTCACCGCCACCGATGCCAGCGGTGCACCGCGCCTCCGTGTGCGGATTCTCACCACCACCTACATGGGCGCGACCGATCGCTCGGCGCTCGACCAACTCGCGCGCTTCCCGGGTGTCGAGGTGCGCGTGTCGCTCGATGGCCGCCGTGAGCGCTTGCACGCCAAAGCGTGGATTTTCCAGCGCCCCAACGGCTTTGGCACCGCATTCGTGGGCAGCGCGAATCTCTCTAAATCGGCACTGATCGACGGCATTGAATGGACGCTCAAGGTCTCGCAGAGCCGCGATGCTTCTCTTTTCGACTCGGCCAAGGCCAACTTCGAAACGCTCTGGAACGACCCCGAGTTCGCGCCCTACGACCCCGATAACGTCGACCACAAGGCCGCCCTCGATCGCGCGCTCGAGGAGCAGCGCGGTGGGCCGGCCGGCAATGTCATCGCCATCAGGACCTGGTTCGACCTGCAGCCCAAGCCATTCCAACAGGTCATGCTCGACCGGCTGGCCCACGAGCGCGAGCACGGCCGCACGCGCAACCTGCTGGTGGCCGCGACCGGCACCGGGAAAACGGTGGTTTCGGCCTTCGATTACAAGCGGGTTTGCGTGGCGAAGGGTGGCAAGCCGCGACTGCTGTTCATCGCCCATCAACGCCAGATCCTGGACCAGGCGCGCGTGACCTTCCGTCAGGTGCTGCGAGACCCGAATTTCGGCGAGTTGCTCGACGGGCAGTCCGACCCCTCAGGTTACGAGCACCTGTTCGCGATGATCCAGACCCTGAACAGCCGTGGCTTGGTGGGCCAACTCGGTGCCGACTACTGGACGATGGTCATCGTCGACGAGGCGCATCACTTGCCTGCCGCGAGTTTTCAAGCCGTTGTGCGGAGTCTGGAACCGGCTGTCCTGCTGGGCCTCACCGCAACGCCCGAACGGCTGGATGGGCAGCCGCTGTCGGAATTCTTCGACTCACGCCCTGACGGTTCGCCGGCCTACTCGCTTCGCATCTGGGATGCGCTCGACCAGCAGTTGCTGTGCCCGTTCGAGTACTACGCGACTGCGGACGAGGTCGATTTTTCGGGGGTCGGTTGGGGCAGGGCCGGCGAGGTCGCGCAGGTAGCGAACGTTCTGACCGGCAACGATATCCGCGCGCGCAGCGTAGCGTTGTCGATTGAGCGCTATGTAGACGACGTCGGGGCGATGAAGGCGCTGGCCTTCTGCACCAGCATCGAACATGCCCGCTCTATGGCTGACGTCTTCACCAAGATGGGTCTCGCGGCAGTCGCGATTTCCGGCGAAGACCCGCAGCACGTTCGCGAGGAGGCCGTCACGCGACTGCAGGCCGGGGCCTTGCAGGTCGTCTGCACCGTTAACCTGTTCAATGAGGGCATCGACATCCCGGCATTGAACACCTTGTTCCTGCTCCGCCCGACGCAGAGCCCGGTGGTGTTTCAGCAGCAGATTGGGCGCGGTCTGAGACTCGATGAGAGCAAGACCTGCTGTCTGGTGCTCGATTACGTCGGTTTGTACGACGCGGATTACCGCTTTGATGTGCTCTATCGCAGCCTGACGGGGCTCAGTCGCAAGCAGCTGGGCGATGCCGCCGACAAGGGTTTCGGTCTGCTGCCGCCGGGCTGTCATATTCAGCTCGACAAGGTAGCGCGGGAGCGTGTGCTTGCTAATCTCCGGGAGAGTTTGCAGATCAATGCGCGCAGGTTGCGCAGCGAGGTTCTGGCGTGGGCGGCGGGGCGGAGCGGGCCGCTGCGGCTGGCCGATTTTCTGCGCGACCAGATGATCGAGGTCAGCGAGCTTTACGAGAATAAGCGGTCGTGGCAGGGCTTGCTGCGGGCAGCGGGCTTATCCCACGCGGATCTGGGGCCGGACGATGACAAGCTCCTGCACCGGCTCGCCTGGCTGCTTCATGTCGATGACTCACGGTTGCTGCGAGCGTGGATCGATTGGCTGTCGGGCCAGGCTGTCGAGGGTCGAGCACCCCTGATGCTGGTCCATCAGCTCATCCATGAGACCGACTGGCTCGCCAACAATGCCGCCTTCCTCGACCTGCTGGCGCAAAACCCTGCGGTGCGCGCCGAACTGCTCGAGTTGCTTGAATATCTGGACGAGTTGACCGACAACCCGGGTCGACCGATTGAGGGGGCACCTTCAGAGTGGCCCCTGTCGCTGCATGCCCGCTACAGCCGCCGGGAAATTCTCGCGGCGACCGGCTATTCAACCGAGAGTCGCAGGCCTTCTCAGCGCGAGGGTGTCCTGTCCTTTGAGGCGTCTAAGCTCTGCATCATGTTCGTCACCTTGGACAAGAGCGAAGGTTTTGCCGAACAGGTCAAGTACCGCGATTACGCGATCAGCCCCGCACTCTTTGCTTGGGAGACGCAGAATCGCGCCCACCCCGGCAACGCACTCGGCAAGCGTTTCATCGAAAGCCCCGACAACGGCTGGCGCTTCTTCCTGTTTGTCCGCGAGGACAACGACCATGAGTTCGCCGCGTTGGGCGAGGTTCGGCTCCAGAGCTGGGAGCCCTGCGAGAAGGGGCCAATCCCGATCGTCTGGAACTTGGTCGAGCCGATGAGCGCCGACCTGTATCGGCACTTCAGTGTGCTGCGGGACGCTTAAGCCAACCGCGCCCTTGCCCGCCCGATCGCCGCCCTCACCTGCTGCGGCGCCGTGCCGCCGATGTGGTTGCGCGCCGCCAGCGAGCCTTCCACCGTCAGTGCCGCAGCCACATCCGCATCCAGCTTGTCGGCCGCGCCCTTGACCTCGGCCATCGCCGCGCGCAACTCGTGCAGCGAGAAGTCGGGCAGGTCGCAGCCGCGCCGCTCCGCTGCGCGCACCGCCAGTGCGACAGCCTCGTGCGCGTCGCGGAAGGGCAGCCCGCGCTTCACCAGATAGTCCGCCAAGTCGGTCGCCGTGGCGTAGCCCTGCCGCAGCGCGGCGCGCATGGCCTCCGGCTTGACGCGGATGCCGCTGACCATGTCCGTGTAGATGCG
>VEQZ01000038.1 GCA_018882975.1 Rhodocyclaceae bacterium
ATGCCCCACGAATCCGAGATCGCCCGCCGGCGCACCTTCGCCATCATCAGCCACCCTGACGCCGGCAAAACTACGCTCACCGAGAAGCTGCTGTGGTTCGGCGGCGCCATCCAGGTGGCCGGCGAAGTGCGCGCGCGCAAGGCCGCCCGCCACGCCACCTCGGACTGGATGGAGCTGGAGAAGCAGCGCGGCATCTCGGTGACCAGCTCGGTGATGCAGTTCCCCTACCGCGAGGCCATCGTCAACCTGCTCGACACGCCGGGCCACCAGGACTTCTCCGAAGACACCTACCGCACGCTCACGGCTGTCGATTCGGCGGTGATGGTGATCGACTCGGTCAATGGTGTGGAGGCGCAGACCATCAAGCTGCTCGAGGTCTGCCGCCTGCGCGACACGCCCATCCTCACCTTCATCAACAAGCTCGACCGCGAGGGCCGCGAGCCCATCGACCTGCTGGACGAGATCGAGAAGACGCTCGACATGCCCTGCGCGCCCATGACCTGGCCGATCGGCATGGGCAAGCGCTTCCGCGGCGTGTACCACCTGTACGCCGACCGCATCTTCTTCTTCGACCCGCACGCCGAGAAGGGCACCTCGGAGGTCATCGATGGGCTGGCCAGCTCGCGTCTCGACGAGCTCATCGGCACCCAGGCGCAGGAGCTGCGCGACGAGATCGAGCTGGTGCGCGGTGCTTCGCATCCGTTCGAGAAGGACGCTTACCTGGCCGGCCAGCAGACCCCGGTGTTCTTTGGCAGTGCCGTGAACAACTTCGGCGTGCAGAGCCTGCTCGACGCGGTGGTCGACCTCTCGCCGCCGCCGCAGCCGCGCCCGACCACCGCCCGCAATGTGGCGCCGGCTGAAAAGCCCTTCACCGGCTTCGTCTTCAAGATCCAGGCCAATATGGACCCGCGCCACCGCGACCGCATCGCCTTCGTGCGCGTCTGCTCGGGCCGCTTCGAGCGCGGCATGAAGCTCAAGCAGGTGGGCAGCGACAAGCTGCTCGCGGTCAACAACGCCATCACCTTCATGGCGCAGGATCGCAACACCACCGACGAGGCTTTCCCCGGCGACATCATCGGCATCCCCAACCACGGCACCATCAAGTTGGGCGACACCTTCACCGAGGGCGAGGAGATGCGCTTTACCGGCATCCCGAGCTTTGCGCCGGAGCTGTTCCGCCGCGCGCAGATCCGCAATCCGCTCAAGTTGAAGCAGCTGCACAAGGGCCTGCAGCAACTGGCGGAGGAGGGCGCGACGCAGCTGTTCCGGCCGATCGCCAGCAACGACCTCATCCTGGGCGCGGTCGGTACGCTGCAGTTCGACGTGGTTGCGCACCGGCTCGAGCACGAGTACGCGGTCGAGGCCGGCTTCGAGGGTTGCACCTGGGCCACCGCGCGCTGGCTGCGCGGGCCGGACCTCGACATCAAGCAGCTGGTCGACAAGTCACCGCAGAACATCGCTTTGGATGGCGCGGGCGACTACGTCTACCTGGCGCCCAACCGCGTCAACCTGCAGATGGCGCAGGAGAAGTTTCCCGGCATCACCTTTGCGGCGACCCGCGAGATCGCCTGAGAGGTCCTCGCACAACCGCGGCGGTGGTCAACCGGGCGTGAATGACCGCCGGAACCGTTCAGGCCTGGAACAGTGCGATGTGCTCGCCGTGCAGCGATTCGGTGGTTCGGAGGCTCATCAGCATGGTGGCCGAGTCGTCGATGGGTGGAATGGTCTTCATCGGGCGCAGGCGTGTCTCACGGGTTGGCGAGCGGTTGCAGGACTTGCTGCAGCGGCCCCTCGGGCGGCAGCGCGACGATGGGCGGGCGGCGCGCCATCAGCACCTGCAGCACGGCGCTGTGCAGATGCTCGCAGGCGGCGGTATCGACCGGCGCGCCGGGGTGCTCAAGCACCCACGACAGCAGCCCTTCGGCCTCTTGTACGGCGCAGATGCCCTCGAACACTGCGCGGTCATCACTGAAGGTGATCGGCATCAGAGCAGGTCCTTGAGATTGAGCACCATCAACACCGAACCGTCGCCGAGCAGGGCGGTGCCGGAATAGCCGCCGAGCGCGCCGAGCACGCCATCGAGCGGCTTGAGGACGAGGTCGAGGGTGGCGTCGAAGTCATCGACGATCACACCGACATCCTGGTCGCCGAGGCGGATCACCAGCACCGCGACCTCGCCGGCCTCATTGGCCACCGGTGGCTCGGGGATGTAGAGCAGGTCGTTGAGCGCATACAGCGGCACGATGCGGCCGCGCAGCACGGTGGTGCGCTGCTGCTTGATCTGGTGGATGGCCTCGGCGGGCACGCGCACCGTCTCCACCACCATGTCCATCTGCACGCCGAACATCTGTCCGGCCGAGCGGATGATCATGACGTTGGTCACCGCCATCGACAGCGGCAGGGCGATGCGCACCCGCGTGCCGCGGCCGGGTTCGCTGGCGAGGTGTACCTGGCCGTGGGCGCGCTCGATGGCGGTGCGCACCACATCCATGCCGACACCGCGCCCGGACAGGTCGCTGATCTGCTCGGCGGTGGAGAAGCCCGCGGCGAACACCAGTTGCACCGCTTCCTGGTCGGTCATGGCGGCGGCGCGCACCTCGTCGATCAGGCCGCGCTCGAGCGCTTTGGCCTTGACTCGCGCCGGGTCGATGCCGCGGCCGTCGTCGCTGATCTCGATGATGACGCGGTCGGCTTCCTGGAACGCGCTGATGCGGATGACACCGGTCTCGGCCTTGCCGGCAGCGCGCCGCTCGTCGGGCGGCTCGAGGCCGTGATCGAGGCTGTTGCGGACGATGTGGATGAGCGGGTCGGCGAGCGACTCGACGATGTTCTTGTCGGCTTCGGCGTCCTCGCCCTCCATGTACAGCTCGACCTGTTTGCCGAGCTTGCGTGAGATGTCGCGGACCAGGCGTGGGAAGCGCTGGAAGATGTTGCCGACCGGCAGCATCCGCACCTGCATGATGGTGTCCTGCATCTCTTCGGCGATGCGGTTGATCACGCCATACTGGTTCTTGATCTCGCGCGCGATCTCGCGCGGGTTGGTGCTCACCTCGGCGCGCGCGGCGAGGTAGGGCAGGGCGTTCTTCGCCACCACCATCTCGCCGATCAGGTCCATCAGGCGGTCGATCTTCTCCTGCGACACCTTGAGTACGCGGTTGGCGGTGTGCTCGGCCACCGCTTCGGCAGGCTCGCCGGCTCTCCCGGTGCCCGCCGCCAGGCTGTCGAGCTCGCGCGCCAGCGCCTGATGCTGGCAGCGCAGGATGCGGCCTGCTGCAGTCTCCTCCTTCTCGGTCAAGCCGCGGCCGGCGAGGGTACCGACCTGCGGCGCGGTGGCTTCATCGACCACCCCAACCGGCAAAGCCTGCCCGGAGGTGGAGGCGATGGTGCTCCACTCGACCTGCTCGGGCACGTAACGGAAGTGCTGTTCAAGCGCCTCGCGACGCGCGTCGCACCAGCCCTCGAGCACGAGGTTGCAGTCGTAGGGGTCGAAGCCCTCGTCGGCGGCCCACGGGCGCCGGGCGCTGGCCGACAGCCGCAACAGGCCGGGCGCGTTGATCGCGGTGAACAGGGGGTCGTCGCCCTTGAAAAAACAGCCGGGCTCAGGGGTGTAGCGGAACTGCATCGAACCGAGCGCCGCGCCGCCGCCAGACGCCGCGGCGGGCGCGTTGCCACCCACCGAAGCATCGCCAGGCGGCAGGTCATCAGCCGGCTCGCCCGCATCCGCCGGGGCACCGGCGTAGTCGTCCGCCGCTTCGCCCGCGGCAGCAAGCGGCCCGGCGCGCAGGGCGCGCAGCGACACCGCCAGCGCCTTGCCGGCCTCGCACAGCGTCGGGGCGAGGTCATTGCCGCCCTCGATGCAGTCGAGCATGGCCGACACGATGTCCATGCACTCAAGCAGGTGGTCGGCGATCTCCGGGTCAAAGGCGCGCTGACCATCGCGCACGCTGTCCAGCAGGTCCTCGCCGGCGTGCACCAGATGGGTGAATGCGGCGTATTCCGGGAACAGGCCGCTGTTGCCCTTGAGCGTGTGGACGCCCCGGAAGAGTTCGTCAATGGCCTCGCTGTTGCCGGGCTCCCGTTCCAGGATGAGGAGCCCCTGGGCGATGGCTTCGAGGAAATCCCTGGACTCGATGACGAACTGCTCGAGCAGCGGATTCATGGTCAGGCGGGTTCTCCCAGCATCAGCCGCACGCTGGTGGTCAGTTCAACCGGCCGTGCCGGCTTGATCAGATAGAAGTTGGCGCCGGCGGCAAACGCACGGTCGCTGTCCTTGGTCTCGGACTCGGTGCTGACCATGATCGCAGGCACCTGCTGGAACTCGCTGCGCGAGCGCAGTTCGGCCATGAAGCGGTAGCCATCCATCTTCGGCATGTTGATGTCGACGATGAACAGGTCGTAAGGCGTGCTGATAGCCTTTTCCAAGGCTTCCAGCCCGTTGACCGCCTCGTCCACCGCAAAGCCGCAGTCCTCGAGGATTTTGCGGTGGTACATGCGGACCGTCGCTGCATCGTCGATGATCAGTACGCGTTTCATGTCGGCTCCTGTCAAGGTTTCTGGTACACGATGGCGTCCGCGAACTTGCGGATGCGGAAGACGCTGGAAATGCGGCTCATCGACTCGGAGTGGCCGAGGCAGACGAAGCCGCCCGGGTTCAGCGCGTTGTAGAGCACGTCCGCTGCGCTGCGCCGCGACACATCATCAAAATAGATCAGCAGGTTGCGGCAGAAGATCAGATCGAATTGCCGGTAGGCCCGCGCACTGAGCGGGTCCGAGAGGTTGCACTTGGTGAATTCCACCGCTTCACGCAGGTCGTCGCTGATCTGCCAGTCGCCGTTGGGCGTCTTCTCGAAGTACTTCTGCAGCATGGCTGCCGGCAGGTTCTGCACCGAGCGCGGGCTGTAGATGCCCTTGCGTGCTTGCGCGAGGATGTCGGTGTCGATGTCCGAGGCGACGATCTCGACGTCGTAGCGGTTGATGTCGGGCCAGTGCTCGAGCAGATACAGGCAGATGGAGTAGGGCTCCTCACCCGACGAACTGGGGATCGACCAGATGCGCACCGACTCGCCCGGACGCTTGTTGCGTACGATCTCCGGCAGCAGCGAGGTCACCATGCACTTGAACTGGTACTCCTCGCGAAAGAAGTAGGTCTCGTTCACCGTCATCACGTTGACCAGCGCCTGCAATTCCTCGCCGCGCGTATCAAAGCGCAGATTGACGAAGTATTCGCGGAAGTTGGGCGTGCCGGTGGCATCGAGGCGCTCGACCAGGCGCTTGTCGACAAAGTAGCGCTTGCTCTCTTCGAAATAGATACCGGTTTTGCGATAGAAGAATTCCCGGAACTTGAGGAAGTCCTCCTCGCTGATCTGGGTGGACGCCGGCGTCGGCGTGACCGGGGCCGGGCAGCGCAGGGGTGCCGCTGCAGTAGGTGCGAGCATGGTCAGGCCGCGATCTTGTCGAGTGCCGAGGCGACGGCAAAGGTGATGAAGGGCTCGTCGGCAAAGCGCTCCTCGAGCCTCGCCAGCGGCACCCGCGCACGCGCGTCGCCGACTTCGCCGATGAGATCCACAGCGGTCGCGCAGACATTGATGTGACGGTCGGTCTCGATGACGGCGATCAGCCAGTCGACCACCTTGGGGTGCTTGAGCGATTCGAGGATGTTCACCGCAAAGATGCGTACATCCGGGTCGGGGTCGGCGAGCAGGCGCGGCATGTGGGGGGCGATCGCGTCGGCTTGGTCCTTGAGCAGGTCGATGACGTCGTTGCGCAGACCGGCGTCATCGCTGCCCAGGTAACCGAGCACGCCCTCCACTACCGAGGCGCCGCCGATCGCCGCCAGGCTGCTGACGATCGCCTGGCGGACGGCGTGGTCCTCCTCGTCCGCGAGTTGTGCCAGCAACTCCGCCACTGCCTCGACGTCGCCGCCCAGCTCCATGGCGGCCACGCGCCGGATGTTGGGGTCGGTGCTGCCCAGTTGCATGAAGAGGACTGAACGGCTCGGGCGTGCGCCGCCCTCCTGGATCTGCCCCAGTGCCGGTTGCGTACTCCTGACCAGTGCCATTTCCGACCTCCCTTGTGCTGCCGGTGCAGGATTTCAGTGCAGCGTCCACTGCACCAACTGGTCGGCGATCTGCCCCGAATCCAGCGTGAGCGTGGCGCCGCCGCGTTTGACCAGTGCGCCGGGCATGCCGAACACCACGGCGGAGCGTTCCGACTCGGCAATCGTGCGGCCACCGCGGCGGTGGACCTCGACCATCGCATCGGCGCCGTCGTCGCCCATGCCGGTCAGCATCACCGAGACCAGTTTCTGCGGATGACAGCGCCGCAGCGCGCTCTCTACCAGCGCTTCCACCGAGGGGTGCCACGGGTAGCGGCGGTCGGCCGGCTTCATCACCGCGAACAATTTCCCGGCACGGTCGCTGACGTACATGTCCGAACCGCCTTGGGCGATGTAGATGATGCCGGGCTCGAGCGCGGTGGGCTGGGTCACCTCGACCACGCGCAGCAAGCACTGTTTGTCGAGGCGGCTGGCGAAGGGACCGGTAAAGGCCACCGGCATGTGTTGCGCGACAAGGATCGGCCACGGGAAATACGCCGGCAATCTCGGCAGGATGTCCTCGAGCGTGCGCGGCCCGCCGGCCGACACGCCGATCACCACCAGCCCGAACGGGTATTTGCCAGTGGCCGGCGCGACCGCAGCCCGCGTCACCGCGGTGCCGGGCGCTTCGCGGCGTGGCACCAGTGGCTCCGGGCGCGCCGCCGGCCGGACGGTCGAGCGCACCCGTGCGCGCGCCGCCGCGCGAACCTTGCACAGCAACTCGCCGCGCACCTGGTCGATCGACAGCGAAATGGTGCCGTCCGGTTTCGGCAGGTAGTCCACGGCACCCAGCGCCATGGCCTCCAGCGTGGCCATGGCCCCGCGCTCGGTGAGCGAGCTGAGCATCACCACCGGCGTCGGGCGCTGCACCATGATGTGCGAGAGCGCGGTCAGGCCGTCCATCTCCGGCATGTTGATGTCCAGCGTGATCACGTCCGGACCGAAGCGGTCCAGTTGTTGCAGGGCCTCGCGGCCGTTGCGCGCCACTTCGACCTCGAACTCGGGTTCGTCCTCGAGCATCGAGACGAGCTGCTTGCGCATCAGCGCGGAGTCGTCGACGACAAGAACACGGGTCATGACCGTTTGCCTCTTTCCTCGCTTGTCCGGCGTGACGTTCAGGCCGCCAGTTCCTGGAGGGCGGCGAGCTCCCGCGTCTCCAGCAACTGGTCCGGCTCGATCATCATCACCAGCCGATTGCTTTGCTGCAGGTTGGCGACGCGCCGGATCAGCCGCGCCTGCTCGGCGGAGAGGCGCGGGCTGTCCTCGATGGCGTTGTGCGGGATTTTCATCACCTCGGCCACCGAATCGACGATGAAGCCGGTGCGGGTGCCATTGAGCAGGTAGACCATGATGCGCTGGCGGTCGCTGCGCTCGATGCTCTCGAGGCCGAAGCAGCGCCGTTGGTCGATCACCGCCAGCACCGAGCCGCGCAGGTTGATCACGCCCTCGACGAACTTGGGCGACTTGGGCACGCGCGTGAGTGCGTCGGGAACCCGCACGATCTCCTGCACCGAGTCGATCGGCACACCGAACTCGGCTGCACCGAGCCGGAACACCACCACCTGCGACTCGTCGGCGTTGCCGCTCTCGCCGGCACCGGTTTGCGCCATGTCCTGCTCCTCCGGGTTGGCCTGCTGCTTGCTGAGCCTGTCGAGAACCGCGGCCGAGAACAGCCGCTCCGGGGCGATCACCGACACCAGACGCGCGCCCTGGCCCAGCCGGCAGATGGCGGTGATGTCGCTCTGGCCGCCGCGCGCCATGATCGGCGGCATGTCATCGACAAACTCGCGTGGCACGCGCAGCACCTCGCTGACGCGGTCCATCACCAAGCCCACCGAGACCTCGTTGAGGTTGACCACCACCACCCGGTCGGAGGGCGACAGGTCGCGATGCGGCAGGGCGAACAGGTGGCGCAGGCTCACCAACGGTAGCAAGCGGTTGCGCAGGGTCATGATGCCGACCAGCGCCGCCGGACCGTCCGGGACCCGGATCGCATGGTCCGGCGCCTGCACGATCTCCTGCACCGAGGCGATGGGGATGGCGTATTCCTGGCTCTCGACGACGAAGCTCACCAGTTGCATCTCGTCGCTCAGCGCGTCCTCGTCGGTTTCGCCTGTGTCGCCGCGGTGCGCGCCATCACCCAGTGCGCCATCGGTGGCGCGGTGGATGTCGGCAAACGCGCGCTCGATCAGCCGGGCAAAGTCGACCAGCAGGATCAGTTCGGCACCGCTGCCCTTGATCACGCCACTGACAAGGTCGCTGCGTCCGCCTTCGCTGAGCGACTCGGACGGTTCCAGCTGATCGGGCTCGATCGAAATGACGCTGGCCACGCAGTCGACGACAAAGCCCATCGGCGTGCCCAAGTCGATCACCACGGCGCGCGTCAGCTCGTCGTTCTCGATATCGGGCAGGTTGAAGAGCTGACGCAGGCTGACGATCGGCAGCACGTGCCCGCGCAGGTTGGCGAAGCCGAGCAGGTGCGCCGGTGCCAAGGGCACGCGCACCGCGTCGGGCACGCGGATGATCTCCTGCACCGGTGCCGTGGGTGCGGCAAACACCTCACCGCCGACCTTGAAGGTGACGTACTGGTGCAGATCCTCGAGCGACGCCTCTTCGCCGCCACCGCTCCCGCCCAACTCCTCGATCTGGTCGCTCATCCGGGCCTCCGCGAACCGGTTCAGGCGCTTTGCAGTTCGTCAGCCAGCGACGCGATCTCCTCGATCGCCGCTGCCAGTTCCTCGGCCCCCTGCGACTGTTGTTTGGCCGCGGTGGCGGCCTCGCCCGCGGCCTGCTCGGCCTCGGCCGCAGCCGCCGAGACCTGCTCCACCCCGGTCTTGACCTGCGCCACCTGCGCGGCGATCTGCTCGGCCAGCGTGGCCGCCTGTTGGTTGCCACTGGCCACTTCTTCCACGTCGCTTTCCATCTGCGTCAGCGCGTTGGTGATGCCCTTGGCCTTCTCCACCTCGACCAGTCCGGCGGCGGCGATCTCCTCGAGGTCACGGCGCACCACGGCGATCTGGTCCTGCACGCTCTTGACCATGTCCTTGATGCGGTCGGCGTTATCCGCCGAATCGTGGGCGAGGTTGCGGATGTCGGTGGCGACCACCACAAAGCCCTTCCCGAACGCGCCGGCGCGCGCTGCTTCGATGGCACCATTGACCGCCAGCATATTGGTCTGGATCGAGACCGATGTGATGGCATCGACGATCTTGTCGATGCGTCGGCTCACCAGTTCAAGCGCCTTGATCTGCACCAGGCTGGTGCGCGTGATTTCCACCGAAGCCTTGATGCCCATCACCAGGCCGTCGACGTGGCGCTTGTTGTCATCGAGCAGGCGCTGAATCGCGCGGACCTTCTCCAGCGCCGCATCGCCGCGTTCGCGCGACCGTCGCGCGCCGCCTTCGATCTGGCCGATGGCCGACGCCGACTCCTCGCACGCCGCAGCTTGGGTTTGCGCGCCTTTGCGGATCTCGTCGATGGCGACCATGATCTGGCTCGATGCGCGGTTGATTTCCTGCACCGCCGAGGAGAGTTCCTCGGCTGCCGAGGCAACATCCTCGGCACTCTTGGCGATGTTGGTGCTGTTCTTCAGGTCTTCGGCGATCTCTGCCAGATTGGCGGCGGTGGCCTCGCACTCGGCCAAGGCCTGCGCCTGTTCGGACACCGTCTTGGCCGACTCCTCGCAGGCCGATGACTGCTGCTCAGCCGCCGCGGCGATCGATTCGGCGCCACGCATGGTCTGGGTGGCGGCGGCCGAGGCTTGTTGCGCGGCGCTGGCGATCTCGTCGGCGCCGGCCACGATCGAGGCCGAGTCCGTCTCGATCTGCTTGAGCTGGGCGGTGATGACCTTGCCCTTCTCGGCCTCCGCCTGCACCGACCTGGCGGATGTGTTGATGCCCTCGGAGATCACCTTGACCTCGCCCTGGATCTGCGACACCAGTTTTTGGATCTCGCCGGCGCTCTTTTCCGACGTCTCGGCCAGCGTGCGCACCTCGTCGGCCACCACGGCAAAGCCCTTGCCGTGCTTGCCGGCGCGGGCCGCCTCGATGGCGGCGTTGAGGGCCAGCAGATTGGTCTGGTCGGCGATGCGCGCCACCGCCTTGACGATCTCGCCGATGTTTGCCGCCTGGCGCTCGAGTTCCGCGACCATCTCCACCGAGGCCACCTGGCGCTGCGCGGCGATGCTGACGTTGCTCACCGACACAGTGACATCGGCCTGGATCGTGCCGGCCAGCCTCTGCATGTTGGCGGCGCGGGTCTGCGAGTTGCGCGCACCGTGCATCTGCTGGGCGATGGCGGAGGACATGGCGGTGACCGCCTGCAGCGATTGCTGGGCGGCGCTCGAGGCCTGTTGCGCGCCCGCCGCGATGGTGTCGGAGGCGCGGCGCAGTTCCTCGGAGGCGCTGGCCGCCTCGTTGATGCCGGAGGCGAGTTCGGCCGAGGCGGCAGCAATGCGCTCGGCGGCCTGCTGCTGCTTGGCCAGCGTGCGCGCCTTGCGGCGCAGCGCATCGGCGTCGCGACTGGAGGCAGCCGGCGCCTCGGCGCGCCGTGGGGCATCGTTTTGCGGTAGCAAATCGACGCGCGTCTTCTTGACCAGAGCCACGCTGCCTCCCTCCCCTCGAGGTTACTCGGGTTGCCGTTGCGGTGCGGACGCAGCGCTGCCCGTTGCGGCGAGTCGGCGCCCATGGATGCCCAAGGCTGTTTTAAGTCAACCAACTTATAAACAACCTGCATATACACGCTAATGGATGTTTCGGCGAAAAGCAAACTCCATCGCACACCAAACAAAAGCCCACGAACGCGTCGTGGGCTTTTGGAGGCGAACCGGACAGCCTCAACGGCGCATCAACCGCGCCGCATCGAGTCGAAGAAGTCGGCGTTGGTCTTGGTGGCGCGGATCTTGTCGAGCAGAAACTCCATGGCGTCGAGGTCGTCCATCGGGTAAAGCAATTTACGAAGGACCCAGACCTTTTGCAGGATGTCCGGCGGCAGCAGCAACTCCTCGCGGCGGGTGCCTGAACGATTCACATTGATCGCCGGGAACACGCGCTTCTCGGCGCTGCGGCGGTCGAGGTGGATCTCGCTGTTGCCGGTGCCCTTGAATTCTTCGTAGATGACTTCGTCCATGCGGCTGCCGGTGTCGACCAGCGCGGTGGCGAGGATGGTCAGCGAGCCGCCCTCCTCGATGTTGCGCGCCGCACCGAAGAAGCGCTTGGGCTTTTGCAGGGCGTTGGCATCGACGCCGCCGGTAAGAACTTTTCCTGATGCGGGCTGCACGGTGTTGTAGGCGCGCGCCAGACGAGTGATGGAGTCGAGCAGGATGACCACGTCGCGTTTGTGCTCGACCAGGCGCTTGGCCTTTTCGATGACCATCTCGGCAACCTGCACATGGCGCTGCGGCGGCTCGTCAAAGGTGCTCGCCACCACCTCGCCGCGCACCGTGCGGCTCATTTCCGTCACTTCCTCGGGGCGCTCGTCGATCAGCATGACGATCAGCACCACGTCCGGGTGGTTGCTGGTGATGGCATGGGCGATGTGCTGCATCATCACCGTCTTGCCGCTTTTCGGCGGGGCGACGATGAGGCCGCGCTGGCCCTTGCCGATCGGCGCGATCATGTCGATGACACGGCTGGTGATGTTCTCTTCGGCCTTGATGTCGCGCTCGAGCTTCATGTGCTCGTCGGGGTGCAGCGGCGTCAGGTTCTCGAACAGGATCTTGTTCTTGGCCTTCTCCGGCGGCTCGCCGTTGATGCTGTCGACCTTGACCAGGGCGAAGTAGCGCTCGCCTTCCTTGGGCGTGCGGATCTCGCCTTGGATGGTGTCGCCGACATGCAGGTTGAAGCGGCGGATCTGCGAGGGGCTGACGTAGATGTCGTCGGGCCCGGCCAGGTAGCTGGTGTCAGGGCTGCGCAGAAAGCCGAATCCGTCCGACAGTACCTCGAGCGCGCCGCTGCCGCTGATGACCTCGCCCTTTTTGGCGTGGTTCTTGAGCAGGGCAAAAATCAGTTCCTGCTTGCGCAGCCGATTGGCCCCCTCGATCTCGAAGGATGTGGCCATCTCGACCAACTCGGTGACGTGTTTGTTCTTGAGGTCTGCAAGATCCATGCGCGGATGGCCCGTGTCCGGGCTTCTGGGAAGAATGAGGCGGGAGGGGAAGATGCGGCCTGCGGAGGGACCCGCGGCGCGGCTCGCCGCGGCCGGATGCCGTCAGCGAGCCTCCAAGTTACGGCGCTTACAGATTGCTGTCAATGAAGGCAGCGAGTTGCGACTTGGACAGCGCGCCGACCTTGGTGGCCGCGACATTGCCGTCTTTGAACAGCATCAGCGTGGGGATGCCGCGGATGCCGTAACGCGTCGGCGTGTCCTGGTTTTGGTCGATATTGACCTTGGCGACGGTGACGCGGCCGGCGTATTCGCGGGCGATCTCGTCAAGGATGGGCGCGATCATCTTGCAGGGCCCGCACCACTCGGCCCAGTAGTCCACCAAAACCGGTTGGCCAGCTTTGAGGACTTCGTTTTCGAAGGATGCGTCAGTGACATGCAGAATGGAATCGCTCATGGGTGTCGGGTCGTGGGGTTTGTGTGTACGAAAGGGTGCTGGTGCCGATGGAAACGGGACCTGACGGTCGCGCCGCCGAGCCCTCAGGTCCGGGCGGTTGCGGAAGTCGCCGCCCGGGAGCACCGGGCGGGCAAACCACCGGCAGCGTTTGAGCAGAATGCCGGTTCTCGCCAATCCCGGCCTGCGGCCACACGCTACAGCGCGTGGACCGTCGACAAGTCGGACGAGGCATCCGGGAATCACGAACCACCCGGCGCCTACGAAAACCAGGCGTTGCGGACACCCGAGGTCGCCAAACGCCACCGGCGACGCGCTGCTTACTGATTAGACATGTTAGCTGTTTGGCAACGCGATGTCACGGGGCGCGCGGACTCGTCTGGTAAACTTCAGGTCCGAATGGTCATAACAACTTTGCGACCATGGGCCGGGGGGCCCTGCGCAACACCTGTGGGGACGCTTCCGCCATGACTTATGTAGTGACCGAAGGTTGTATCAAGTGCAAGTTCACCGACTGTGTCGATGTGTGCCCGGTGGACTGCTTCCGTGAGGGGCCCAACTTTTTGGTGATCGACCCCGACGAATGCATCGACTGCACCTTGTGCGTGGCCGAATGCCCGGCCGACGCGATTTTCGCCGAGGACGACGTCCCGGCGGACCAGCAGGATTTCATTGAACTCAACGCCGAACTCGCACGCGCGTGGAAGCCGATCATCGAGAGCAAGGATCCACTCGCCGATGCCGATGACTGGGTCAAGGTCAAGGACAAGCGCGGTCTGCTCGAGCGCTGAGCGCCATGCCGGCGTGAACCCGCGCCGATCCCGAGCGAGCTGGTCCGGCGGGCGCGGCTGGCGCCGAGCCTGACGTGTCCGGCACTGTTCTGCTGCCACCCGAGGCACCGGCAGAGGCTGCCGCCCGCGCCGTGGTCGCGGCCGCTGGCGATCTCGCCGAACTCTGGCGCCACACCCTCGTTCTGCCCCATGCCGGCCTGTCCGCCGGGCTTGCCACCGCGCTGCGCCAGTGCGCCGGCGGCGCCTGCCCCCTGCCGCGCATGTTCACCCTCGACCAGTGGCTGGCGCGCCAGCCGGTTGCGCCGGCCCGTCTCGGCCGGCCGCGTCTGGTCGCGGAGTTGCAGCGACAGCTGGCGGCGCAGGGCTGGCTGCAAGCGGCCGATCACTGGGCCATGGCGGCAGAACTGGCGACGCTGTTCGAGGAACTCGGCCGACACTCGGGGGCATGCGGCAAGGGTTTTCCCGACACTGCCGAAGCGCTCGGCGAGCTGTTGGCGGCTGCCTACCGGACGCGCGACAGCAGCCTTGTGCGGCTCGACGCGCGCCTTGTGCACGAGTTGTGGTTCGCTTGCGAGGGGCGGCCGCAGTGGGGCCTGAGCCCGTGGCAGCGCGATGCCCTCGCCATGGCGCGCCTGCTCGAAGTGCCGGAAGGCCCGCTCTGGGTGTTCGACTGCGACGCCTTTTCGCCGCAGGCTTCGCGCTTTTTTGCAGCCTATGGCGAGCGTGCCGCCCTCACGCTGTTGCGCCTCGACCCTGACACCCCCACGCCGGCTGCCGCGGACGCCGGCTGCCCGGCCCGTGCTGCCTGGGTCAAGGCCAGTCTTGCCGCGCAGCACGGCGCCCTGCGCGACCGTGCTGCGGCGTGGCGCGCGCAGCAGCCGGTGGCGCCAGCCGGGATCCGTTTGCGTGGTGTGCTCGGCCGCGAAGCCGAGGCGCGAGACGCCTGCGACACTTTATGCGCATGGCTGGCGGAAGGCTTGGGCCGAATCGCGGTGGTCGCTTGCGACCGCGCGCTGGCACGGCGGCTACGCGCGCTGCTCGAGCGCCGCGGTGTGCTGCCCGAAGACAAGGCCGGCTGGCTGTTGTCGACCACCCGCGTCGGTGCGGCGGTGCGCGACCTGCTGCGCTTGCAGCGCCGCCCCACGCCAGCGCTGCTGCGCGCCTGCATCGACTCGCCGCTGCTCGGCGCCGAGGTGCAGGACCTGTTGCGCGGCCTGCTCGGGCGAGCGCTCGACGGTCAGGCCGCCAACGCCCCGCTGGACTGGCAAGCCCTCGAACACCATGCGGCGGCCACTGCCGGCGCGGTCTGGCTGGCCACGCTGCGGCGCGTCCTGGTGACGCTGGGGCAGCGCCGTCGCCCGCTGGCCGACCGCATCGCCGCACTGCTCGACGCATTGCAGGCCTTGGCGCCCGATCTGCCGGCCGATCCGGCCGCCGCGCAGCTGCTGGCTCATCTGCAGCAGTGTCAGGCGGCGCTGGCCTCGCATACGGCGCCGAGCAGCGCCGCCGAATTCGCCGATTGGCTGGACTGGACGCTGGGCGAGACGCTGTTCCGCGACGACGCAGTGCGCAGCCCGGTGCTGCTCACGCACCCCGCCGCAGTGCGCGGGCTCGACTTTGACGCCATCCTGGTAGTGGGTGCCGATGCCGCCCACCTGCCCGCCACCGCTGCCCGCTCACGCATCGTGCGCGACGCCGCGCGTGCCGAACTCGGACTGCCCGATGCCGCGGCACGGCGGGCGCGGGCGGCCGACGACTGGTGCTTGTTGATGGGCAGCGCACCGCGTATCGAGATCAGCTGGCAGACGCTCGACGACCGCGGCGAACCGGTGGCGGCGTCGCCCTTCGTATTGCTCATGCAGCGCTTTCACGCGTTGGCTTGGGGCGGGCCCTTGCCCGAGGCCGAGCCTTTCGCGCGGCCGCAGCCGGCTTCCCCGGCGGTGTTGCTGCCGGTCGAGCAGGCCCCGGGCGTGTGTCCGACGCACCTGAGTCCGACCGGCTATCAGGCCCTGCTCGATTGCCCCTACAAGTGGTTCGTGCGCGACGGCCTGCGGCTGAACGCGACTGAGGAGGCGATCGAGGGAACCGACCACGCCGATTTTGGCGATGCCGTACACCGCATGCTGCGCCTGTTGCACGAGCGCCAGCCGCGGCTGCAGACCCTCGGGCAGGAGGCTGCCGTGCAGCGGCTCGACGCCGTCGCTGCCGAGGTGTTCGAGCCGCTGGTGGCGCGCGATTTCGGCGCCGGTGCCTGGCTCGAACGCTGGCGCAAGGTCGCGACGGCCTACGTCGACTGGCAGTTGGCGCGCGAGGCAGCGGGCTGGCAGGTCGATGCGGCGGCGGGCGAGCGCGCGCTGGCGGCATCGCTGGAGGTGGCGGGCGGATCGGATCTGACGCTGCGTGGCAGACCGGATCGCATCGACGCCATGGGCGCCAGCCAGGCGGTGGTCGACTACAAGACCGGTGCGCGCAAGCCGCTCGAGCGTCTGACCAAAGACCCCTCCGAAGACGGGCAACTGGTGCTGTACGCGCACATGGTCGAAGGCGTGACTCAGGTGGCCTACCTGCCGCTCGGCAGTGATGCGCTGGACCGCGACACGCTGCTCAAACCGGTCATACTCGAAGCCGATGCCCTGCACGAGGCGGTGGAGGGCCACCGGGCGCGCCTCGCCGAGACCTTCCGTCGGCTCGCGGCGGGCGATGCCTTGCCGGCCATGGGCGACGCCGAGGCCTGCCGCTACTGCGCCGCGCGCGGCCTTTGCCGCAAGGACCACCGGGCTACGCCGTAGCAGCCTCCAGCGGGCCGTCAGGCCTTGCCGAGCAGGGTCGCCAGCACGTCGAGGAAGTGCTGGTTCTCGTGCGGCAGGCCGATCGAGACGCGCAGGTGGCGCGGCATGCCGTAGCCGGCCACCGGCCGCACGATCACGCCGTTCTTCAACAAGCCGGCGTTAACGACTGCCGCGTCGCCCACCTCGACTGCGAGGAAATTGGCAAACGACGGGATGTAGGGCACGCCCAGCGCATCGAGGCCGGCGCGCATCTGCGCCATGCCCTCGCGATTGGCGGCTGCGCTGCGCGCCACGAAGTCCTCATCGCCGAGCGCCGCCACTGCAGCCGCCAGCGCGATGCTGTTGACGTTGAACGGCTGGCGCACGCGGTTGCAGAGGTCGATCAGTGCCGGGTCGCCGGCGCCGAAACCGACGCGCAAGCCGGCCAGACCATGGATCTTGGCAAAGGTCCGCGTCACCAGCAGGCGCGGGTGCTGGCGGATCCAAGCCAGGCTGTCGCCGCGCTGCGCCGGCTCCAAGTACTCGGTGTAGGCCTCGTCGAGCACGGCGACGACATGCTCCGGCAGCGAGAACACGAATTCGCGCACGTCCTCCGGCGCCAACAGCGTGCCGGTCGGGTTGTTCGGGTTGGCGATCCAGACCACGCGCGTGTCCGGCCGGATGGCGGCGCGCATGGCGGCCAGATCATGGCCGTAGTCGCGCGCCGGCACCTCGATGCGCTCGGCGCCCACCGCCTGGCAGACCAGGCCGTACACGGCGAAGGCGTGCTGGCTGTAGACGGCGCTGGTGCCGGGGCCGAGGAACACGCGGCCGACGATGTCCAGCACGTCGTTGGAGCCGTTGCCCAGCACGATGTGCGCCAGGGTCAGCCCGAACTTGGCCGAGAGCGCGGCTTTGAGGTCGAAGCCGGCGCCGTCCGGGTAGCGCGCCAACTCGCCGAGGGCAGCGGCAGCCGCAGCAATCGCCGATGGGCTCATGCCGAGCGGGTTCTCGTTGCTGGCGAGCTTGACGATGTCGGCTTCGGCGATGCCGGTCTCGCGCGCGAGTTCGGCGATCGGCTTGCCGGTCTGGTAAGGCGCGATGCCGCGCACGCCGGGCAGGGCGAGGGGTTCGCAGCCGGCTGTGGTCACACCGTCGCGCTCGCGCACAGTACCGCCTGGTTCATAGAACGGCCACCTTCATAGATCGGCTTCCTTCATAGAACGGCCACCGGGTAGGCGCCGAGCACGCGCACAAAGGCTGCCACCGACTTGAGTTCGGCCAGCGCTGCGGCCACCGCCGGGTCGTCGCGGTGGCCTTCGAGGTCGATGAAGAACACATACTCCCAGAGGCCGGTGCGCGCCGGCCGCGATTCCAGCCGCGTCATGCTCACACCGTGGCGCGCCAGCGGGCCGAGCAGTTGGTGGACGGCGCCCGGCTGGTTGCGCGCGCCGACCACCAGCGAGGTCTTGTCCCGGCCCGAGCGGCCGGCGGCGTGGCGGCCGAGCACCCAGAAGCGCGTGGTGTTGTTGGGCTCGTCCTCGATATTGCGGTGGGCGATGGCGAGCCCATAGCGCTCGGCGGCGAGTTCGCCGGCGATGGCCGCGCTGGCCGGGTCCTCGGCCGCGCGCCGCGCGGCTTCGGCGTTGCTCGCCACCGGGATGCGTTGCGCGCCCGCCAGTTCGCGGTTGAGCCACTCGTGGCACTGTGCCAGCGACTGCGCATGGCTGTAGACGCGCTCGATGGCGCCGGGGGCATCGGCCTTGCGCATCAACTGGTGACGCACACGCAGCACCACCTCGCCGCAGACGGTGAGCGAGGTGCCGGTCATCAGATCGAGCGAGCGGCCCACCGCGCCTTCCGTGGAGTTCTCCACCGGCACCACGCCGTAGTCGTCGGCGCCGGATTCCACTGCCCGGAACACGTCGTCGATGGTGGCGTGCGGGTTTACCGCTGCGGCGTGGCCGAACTGCTTGATCGCCGCGGCTTCGGAGAAGGTGCCGTGCGGGCCCAAGCAGGCGATCGACAGCGGCTTCTCCAGCGCCAGGCAGGCCGACATCACCTCGCGGAACAGGCGCGCCACCGCTTCGCCGGACAAGGGGCCCGGGTTGGCGGCCTTGAGCCGGCGCAGCACCTGTGCCTCGCGTTCAGGGCGGTAGATGGCGACTTTGGCGGCATCGCCGCCGGCGCCGTCGCTCTTCAATTCGCCGATCTGTCGCGCCAGACGGGCGCGGGCGTTGAGCCGCTCGAGGATCTCGTCGTCGAGTGCGTCGATCTGGTTGCGCAGACTGGCGAGCGGGTCGGACACCTTGGTATCCCTTATTCCTCGTCCTCGTCGCCGGTCTCGACCACCTTCTCGAGGCCGGCCAGCAGTTCGCCCGCGTCGAGGTTGATCAGCGTCACCCCTTGGGTCGAGCGGCCCATCTCGCGGATCTCCTTGACCCGCGTGCGGATCAGCACGCCGCCGGTGGTGATGAGCATGATCTGGTCGTCGGTGGTCACCAGTTGCGCGGCGACTACCTTGCCGTTGCGCGCCGAGGTCTGGATGGCGATGACGCCCTGCGTGCCGCGGCCGTACAGCGGGTATTCGGCGATGGCGGTGCGCTTGCCATAGCCACGCTCAGTGGCGGTGAGCACCGACATCGACTCGTCCTCGGCCACCAGCATGGCGATGACGCGGCCGCTGCTGCCGAGCTTGATGCCACGCACGCCGCGTGCGCCACGGCCCATCGGCCGCACGTCGCCCTCAGCGAAGCGCACCGCCTTGCCGGCGTCGGAGAACAACATGACGTTGCAGTTGCCGTCGGTGACCTGTGCCCCGATGAGGAAGTCGTCATCGTCGAGACCGACGGCGATGATCCCGGACGGACGCGGCCGGCTGAACTCGGAGAGTGGCGTCTTCTTGACCGTGCCGCGGCGGGTCGCCATGAACACGAAATGGCCGTCGTCGAACTCCTTGACCGGCAGCAGCGCGGTGATCTTTTCGCCGTCTTGCAAGGGGAGGAGGTTGACGATCGGCTTGCCGCGCGCCGTACGCGAGCCCTGCGGTACCTGGTAGACCTTGAGCCAGTACATGCGCCCGCGACTCGAGAAGCAGAGGATGTAGTCGTGGGTGTGGGCCACGAACAGGCGGTCGATGAAGTCGTCTTCCTTGGTCGCTGCGGCTTGTTTGCCGCGTCCGCCGCGCTTCTGCGCGCGGTAGTCGTCGAGCGGCTGCGACTTGATGTAGCCGGCGTGCGACAGCGTCACCACCATGTCCAGCGGGGTGATGAGGTCTTCGATGCCGAGTTCGCTGGTGGCAAAGATGATCTCGCTGCGGCGCTTGTCGCCGAACTGGTCGCGGATGGCGGTCAGTTCCTCGCCAATGATCGTGGTGACACGCTCCGGACGCGCAAGAATGTCGAGCAGGTCGGCGATGCGCTCGAGCAGGTCCCGGTAGTCGTTGACGATCTTGTCGCGCTCAAGGCCGGTCAGGCGCTGCAGGCGCAGGTCGAGGATGGCCTGGGCT
>VEQZ01000039.1 GCA_018882975.1 Rhodocyclaceae bacterium
GCCCCAAGCGCCCCGCCGCGAGCGCCATCGCCCTTGCGAGCACGCTGGCCGAACCGCTCGCTGTTTGGGCCCCGGGTGATGCCGATGCCGACTTTCTGGGCATCGCCGAGGTCGATGCCGAGGGTGTGCTGCAGCCGCTGCGGCTGATGTCGCACGGCACTTGAGTATTGCAACATCCGCAGGTTAGAATCTGCGTTTAACTACATGCGGCAGGCCTCGTCTGGTCCGCCCCCATTCGGAACAGGAACGTACACGATGGCAGTCAGCACCCAACAGAAGGCCGAGATCGTCGGTCAGTACAAGCAGAGCGTCGCCGACACCGGCTCGGCCGAAGTGCAGGTCGCGCTGCTCACCGCACGCATCAACGACCTCACTGGCCACTTCAAGGCCAACGCCAAGGACCACCATTCGCGCCGTGGCCTGCTGAAGATGGTCAGCCGTCGCCGCAAGATGCTTGATTACCTCAAGAGTCGCAGCAACGACCGCTACAAGGCCCTGATCGAGCGTCTTGGTCTGCGCAAGTAAGATTTCACTGTCTCGCTGACGCGGGCGCCGGTCGCAAAGCATCGCGACAACCGGCCCCGCGTTTTTGTTTGTTCGTCGCAAGCCGCTTGAACCACTGGGCTGAGGTCGGAAGCATGGTGTCAGCCCGCGGCTTTTCAATGTTGAGGAAAACGTGACCATCACCCGCAAGAGCATTCCCTTCGGTCAGCAGACGCTGACCATCGAGACCGGCGAGATCGCCCGTCAATCCCACGGTTCCGCGCTGGTCAGCCTGGACGACACTGTCGTCCTCGTCACCGCCGTCGGCCGCAAGGACGTCAAGCCCGGTCAGGACTTCTTCCCCCTGACCGTCGACTACCAGGAAAAGACCTACGCCGCCGGCAAGATCCCGGGCGGCTTCTTCAAGCGCGAGGGCAAGCCCTCCGAGAAGGAGACGTTGACCAGCCGTCTGATCGACCGTCCGATCCGCCCGCTTTTCCCCGAAGGCTTCTTCAACGAAGTCCAGATCATCGCCACGGTGCTGTCGATCGACCCCGAGATCGATTCGGACATTCCCGCCGTGATCGGCGCCTCAGCCGCGCTGGCGCTCTCGGGCATGCCGTTCAACGGCCCGATCGGCGCCGCCCGCGTCGGCTATCTGGACGGTGAGTATGTCCTCAACCCAAGCAAGACCCAGCTCGAGACCTCGGAGCTCAACCTGGTGGTCGCCGGTACTGTGGATGGCGTGCTGATGGTCGAGTCGGAAGCCATGCAGCTGCTCGAGGACGTGATGCTCGGTGCCGTGGTCTATGGCCACGAGCAGATGCAGGCGGTCATCAACCTGATCAACGAACTGGCCGACGAGGCCGGCAAGGAAGCGTGGGACTGGACCCCGCCGGCAGTCGACGAGGCGGTGGTCGCCAAGATCGCCGAGGTGGCCGAGGCCGACCTCAACGAGGCCTTCCGCATCAAGAGCAAGTCCGAGCGAAGCAGCCGCATCAGCGAGATCAAGAAGGCCGTGATGGCTGCCGTGCTGCCCGAGGGCGCCGACACCATGACGGTGAATCTGGCCAATGGCGCGTTCAAGGACCTCGAGTCGAAGATCGTGCGCAACCAGATTCTGTCCGGTGAGCCGCGCATCGATGGCCGCGACACCCGCACCATCCGCCCGATCAGCATCCGCACTGGCGTGCTGCCGCGCACCCATGGCTCGGCGCTGTTCACCCGCGGCGAGACGCAGTCGCTGGCGGTGGCCACGCTGGGCACCGCGCGCGACGAGCAGATCATCGACGCGCTGCAGGGCGAGTACCACGACCGCTTCATGCTCCACTACAACATGCCGCCGTATGCCACCGGCGAGACCGGCCGCGTCGGTGTGCCGAAGCGTCGCGAGATCGGCCACGGCCGTCTGGCCAAGCGCTCGCTCATCGCCGTGCTGCCGAGCGCCGAGGAGTGCCCGTACGCCATGCGTGTGGTGTCGGAGATCACCGAGTCCAACGGTTCGAGCTCGATGGCCTCGGTCTGCGCCGGCTGTTTGGCGCTGATGGACGCCGGTGTGCCGATGAAGGCGCACGTCGCCGGCATCGCCATGGGCCTGATCAAGGACGGCAAGCGCTTTGCCGTGCTGTCGGACATCCTCGGTGACGAGGACCACCTCGGCGACATGGACTTCAAGGTGGCGGGTACCGAGAACGGCATCACCGCGCTGCAGATGGACCTCAAGATCGACTCGATCTCGCCGGCCATCATGCAAAAGGCGCTGGAGCAAGCGCGCGAAGGCCGTCTGCACATCCTCGGTCTGATGAAGGGCGCGCTCGACACCGCGCGTGAAGACGTTTCGACCTACGCCCCGCGCATGATCACCATCAAGATCAACCCGGAGAAGATCCGTGACGTCATCGGCAAGGGCGGCGCAGTGATCCGCGCCCTCACCGAAGAGACCAAGGCCACCATCGACATCCAAGACGACGGCACCGTCACCTTGGCGTCGGCGGTTCCCGGCGCGGTCGACGAGGCCCGCCGCCGCATCGAGCAGATCACCGCCGAGGTCGAGGTGGGCAAGGTCTACGAGGGTCCGGTGGTCAAGATCCTGGACTTCGGTGCGCTGATCAACGTGCTGCCGGGCAAGGACGGCCTGCTGCACATCAGCCAGATCGCCAACGAGCGCGTCAATGCCGTGGCCGACTACCTCAAGGAAGGTCAGGTGGTGCGCGTCAAGGTGCTCGAGGCCGACGAGAAGGGCCGCATGCGCCTCTCCATGAAGGCGCTGCTCAACGAAGAAGCGCCGGCCGGCGAGTAAGCGGCCGGCCGCTGCGCCGCTTAGCGGGCGACCTGCCGCTCACGCATCTCGTCGAGCTCCTTGCAGTCGATGCAGAGCGTGGCGGTGGGCCGTGCCTCGAGCCGCTTGAGGCCGATCTCGACGCCGCACTTGTCGCAGAAACCGTAGTCCTCCGCGTCGATGCGCGCGATGGTCTCGTCGATCTTCTTGATCAGCTTGCGCTCGCGGTCACGGTTGCGCAGTTCCAAAGCCATGTCCGACTCCTGACTGGCGCGGTCGTTGGGGTCGGCAAAAACAGTGGCCTCGTCCTGCATGGTGTGCACCGTGCGGTCGATGTCCTGACTGAGCTCCTTGCGCGTCTCTTCGAGAATGCGTCGGAAGTGGGCGAGCTGCGGGGCGTTCATGTAGTCCTCGCCGGCCGCCGGCTCGTAGGGCGTAAAGTGCTTCTGGATGTCCACTGCATTCTCCGAGGGGATTCGCGTGCTTCGTCACGCGTATGTCGTGTAACGCTGGTGCGGGCTTGCCCCGAGCGTCGTATCAGCCCGGGCGTCCGCGCCGGCCAATGGTGAGTCGGAACCGAACGCGAGCGCCTAGATAACAGAATAGTCGGCAATGGGCAACCGCCGATTGCGCGGAGTCATGCGCTTAGGCGGCGCGGCCGCGTGCCGACCGGTCCTACGACGAATCATTGCGGCGCTTGAGCAGGCGCGATTTTCGGGCTAAAATCGAAGGCTTTCGTGTTAACGGAGACCGCCATGTCGCGCGTCTGCATCGTCACCGGCAAGAAACCGATGGTTGGCAACAACGTCTCGCACGCCAACAACAAGACCAAGCGCCGGTTCCTGCCCAATCTGCAGTACCGCCGTTTCTGGTCGGAGACCGAGAACCGTTGGGTCAGCATGCGCCTGTCCAACGCCGGCCTGCGTCTGATCGACAAGAAGGGCCTCGACGTCGTGATGGCCGATCTGCGCGCCCGCGGCGAAAAGGTCTGAGGAGCCCACCATGCGCGACAAGATCAAGCTCGAATCCACCGCCGGCACCGGCCACTTCTACACCACCACCAAGAACAAAAAGACCACTCCGGACAAGCTCGAGATCAAGAAGTACGATCCGGTGGTCCGCAAGCACGTGGCGTACAAAGAGACCAAACTCAAGTAAGGTCGGTTCTTGCAGCCCGGTTCGAGCAGTCCGGTTCGAGCCAAGTCGCTTGAGAGCCCTGCCCGGATGACCCCGGTGCTACGTCGAAAGAGCGTCGGAACGCAGGTTCCGGCGCTTTTTTGTTGCCTGCCCGCTTGGCGGGTGCCGCGCCTGCGTTGCAGGGTGACTTGATGCCGCCCCTTTCCCCTTGGCTGCTCCCCGTGTTCGCCCTTGCTGCCGCGCTGTGGCTGCTCGGCGACGTGCTCACGCCCTTCATCCTCGCCGGCGTGCTGGCCTACATCTTCGAGCCGGTGGTGGTCTGTCTGCACGCACGTCGCGTGCCCCGAGGGGCCGCAGCCGCGGCGGTGCTGGTGCTCTTGGTGACGGCGCTCGCCGGGCTGGTGCTGCTGGTGCTGCCGCTGCTACTGGCGCAGACCGCGGCCTTGGCTGAGCGCCTGCCGCACATGGTGGTGCGCGTTCACCAGCAGTTGCCGGCCTTGCTTGAGCGGTTTGGCGCAGTCGTGCCGGCCGGGCTCGGTGACGCCACTGCCGGGGGCGACCCGCTGGCCGGGCTGCAGCAGATGTTGGCGAGCCACGCCGGCCAGATCTCGGGTTGGCTGCGCAGCGGCCTGCTGCGGGCAGGGCAGGGTGGCGCGGCGCTGGCAGGGTTGTTCGGGACGCTGGTGCTGTTCCCAGTGGTGCTGTTCTATGCGCTGCGCGACCTCCCGCGCATCGGGCCGGCTTTGTTGGGACTGGTGCCCGCGCCCCTGCGTGGTGTGGTGGCGGAGCTGGCTGGCGATGCCGACAAGGTGCTCGGCGAGTTCGTGCGTGGGCAGCTGGCGGTCACCGTATGCATGGCGGTGGTCTACGCCCTGGCGCTGCACCTCCTGGGGGTGCCGCACGCCCTGTCCATCGGCGTGCTGGCCGGCATCCTCACCTTTGTGCCTCTGCTCGGGCCGGTGGGTGGCGCGTTGCTGGCGCTCGGTGCGGCGGCGCTGCTACCTGGCGATGCCGCGCCGTGGTGGGCCATCGTCGCCGTGTTCGTGTGCGGCAACCTGCTTGAGAATCTGCTTATCACGCCCTGGTTGGTGGGCGAGCGCATTGGGCTGCATCCGCTGACGGTGATCTTTGCGCTGCTGGCCTTCGGCAAGCTGTTCGGGTTCAGCGGAGTGTTGGCGGCGCTGCCGGCCACCGCCGTGCTGCAGGCGTGGCTGCGGCGCTGGCAGGCCTCGGCGTCGAGGACTTAGGTGGACCAGATCTGGTGGACCTGCCCCAGTCTGACTACCTGAGCCGATTAGACGCGGCGGGCCAACCTGGCGCGAATCAGGCGCGCCGCTCGATCTGCCCGACGTGCAGCGGGAAGCCGCCGTTGCGGCGGTCCTCGTAGAAATGCTCGAGCGTGCGCCGGATGGTGCTGAAGGCCAGTTCGTCCCAAGGGATGTCGGCCTCGTCGAACAGCGCGACCTCCAGGCTCTCGGTGCCGGCGGCAAAAATGGGTTGCGGCAGCGTGGCGCGGAACATCATGTACACCTGCTCGGCGTGGACGATGCTGAGCACGGTGTAAAGGCCGTCGATCTCCACCGTGGCGCCGGCTTCCTCTAGCGTCTCGCGCAACGCGCCGGCCTCCAGCGTCTCGCCGCATTCGAGGAAGCCCGCCGGCAGCGTCCACTTGCCGTAGCGCGGCTCGATGGCACGCCTGCAGAGCAGCACCTGGCTGCCGATCACCGGCAGGCAACCCACCACCACCTTAGGGTTGATGTAGTGGATCTCGCCACAGGCGGTGCAGACATGGCGCGGCCGGTTGTCGTCATCCGGCACACGGACATCGACGGGGGCGGCGCATACGTTGCAATATCTCAAGGGGTGGACCTCTTCCGAGCGGGCAACTTAGCAGAAAGCCGTGACAACTGTGCGGCTAGAATGCGGTCTTTGCCGGCACACCAGTCGAACCGTGAGCAAGCCCTCCGCAGCGCCGCCGGCGCCCGCCGCCAACTTCATCCGCAACGTCATCGAGGCGGATCTTGCCGCGGGCGCTTATGCCAGCCGCCGCTGGTCCGGCAGGCCCGGTCCGGCCGCCCGGCAGCAGGCCGGCGCGCCTGACCCGGCGCGCATCCGCACGCGCTTTCCGCCCGAGCCCAACGGCTACCTGCACTACGGCCACGCCAAGAGCATCTGCCTCAATTTTGGGCTGGCGCGCGACTTTGGCGGCGTCTGCCACATGCGCTTCGACGACACCAACCCGACCCGCGAGGAGCAGGAGTACGTCGATGGCATCCTCGAGGCGGTGCAGTGGCTCGGCTTTGGCTGGGAGGCCTTCGGCGCCTCGCACCAGTATTTCGCCTCGGACTACTTCGGCTGGCTCTACGAGTTCGCCGAAAAGCTGATCGAGGCTGGCGACGCCTATGTCGACAGCCAGTCGGCCGACGAGATGCGCGCCCGCCGCGGCACGCTGACGCAGGTCGGCGAGGATTCGCCGCACCGTGGCCGTGGCGTCGCCGAGAACCTCGACCTGTTCCGGCGCATGAAGGCGGGCGAGTTTGCCGACGGCGCGCACGTGCTGCGCCTCAAGATCGACATGCAGAGCCCCAACATCAACCTGCGCGACCCGGTGGCCTATCGCATCCGCCATGCGCACCATCACCGCACCGGAGATGCGTGGTGCATCTACCCGATGTACGACTACACACACGGGGTGTCGGACGCGCTGGAGAACGTCACCCACAGCATCTGCACCCTCGAGTTCGAGGACCACCGGCCGCTCTACGACTGGCTCAACGAGCGTCTGGCGGCGCTGGGCCTGCTCAACACGCCGCTGCCACGCCAGTACGAGTTCAGCCGGCTCAATCTGAGCTACGTCGTACTCTCCAAGCGCAAATTGATCCAACTGGTGGACGAGGGGCACGTGGCTGGCTGGGACGACCCGCGCCTGCCCACTCTGGTCGGCGCGCGTCGGCGCGGCTTCACGCCTGAAGGGTTCCGCCTGTTCGCCGAGCGCATCGGCGTGAGCAAGTCGGACAGCTGGATCGACATGAGCGTGCTCGAGGACTGCATGCGCGAGCACCTCAACGAGTCCGCCGAGCGGCGCGTGGCCGTGCTCGACCCGCTCAAGCTGGTCATCACGAATTTTCCGCAAGACTCGGTCGAGACCTGTCAGGCACCCAACCACCCGCTGCACCCCGAACTTGGCAAGCGCGACATGCCATTCACGCGCGAGCTGTGGATCGAGCGCGAGGACTTCCGGGAGGTGCCGGAGAAGGGCTTCCACCGGCTCTACCCGGGCAACACCGTGCGGCTGCGCTATGGCTTCGTGGTGACCTGCACCGGCTGCGAGAAGGACGCCGAGGGCCGCGTGGTGGCGGTGCACGCCGAGTACTTTGCCGATTCGAAGTCCGGCACGCCGGGCGCCGACAACTACAAGACCAAGGGCAATCTGCACTGGGTGTCGTTGGCGCACGCCTATGAAGCCACGGTGCGGCTTTACGACCGCCTGTTCGCCCACCCCAACCCGGGCGCGCGCCGCGAGGGCGATGCGCCCGAGCACGAGCGCGACTTCCTCGATGACATCAACCCGGACTCGTTGCGGGTGATCACCGCGCAACTGGAGCCTTCACTACGCGATGCCGCGCCTGAGCTGCGCTTCCAGTTCGAGCGGCATGGGTACTTTGTGGCGGACCGGCGCGACAGCCGGCCGGGCGAGCCGGTGTTCAACCGCGCAGTGACGCTCAAGGACGGCTGGGCAGGCCGCGCTTAGGAAGTCTGCTGCGGCGCCGTCCGCGCGGCGTTTTCCTGCGTGGCGCTTACGAGCCGCTCCAGGCGCTCCACGCTGCGGCGAGCGCCACCAGCCAAATGCCGCCGATCAGAACCACGCCGAGTAGCATGCGCGGCTTGGCGTGGCCGTCGGCGAGCCACTGTTCGGCCTGCTCGCGGCAGTCGGCCATCACACCGTCAGGTAGCGCGCGCGCCAGCAGGCCCACCGCCAGCGGCAGCAGGATGGCTTCGTCCAGATAGCCGATCACCGGGATGAAGTCGGGGATGAGGTCTATGGGCGAGAGCGCGTAGGCCACCACCAGCAGCAGGCCCAGCTTGATCCAGCCCGGCGTGAGCGGGTGACGCAGCGCGAACCACAGCGCCAGACCGTCACGCTTGGCGGCGTGCATCCACGTCTTGAGGGCGGGCAGTGCGGGTTTCATCTCGCCAACATTGTGCCGGATGGCGCAGACAGCGTCTGCAAGGCGTCGCGAGCAGCACCAAGCATCTGGATTCGTTCAAGAAAACGCCTGCTGCGTTGACCGGCGCGCGGTTCGCATCTACTGTTTGCGTGGTTGCAACCCCACCTCAGGAGACACCGCATGGACAGAGCTGCATTCGACAAGTTGATGCACAACGCCGGGATTGCCGGAATGGCTGCGAGCATCGGTGTGGTCGCTTATCTGCTGCTTCCGGCATCGGCTTCGCCGGGCAAGATCATCGCCTGTCTGGCGATCGGCGCCATCGCCGCTGGCGTGACCATGGCCAAGCGCGGCCGCGCCTGAGCCGGCGCTACGCGGCATCGCCCCGGGCCCGCCGTGCGCGGGCCTTTTTGCGTCTCCCCGCCCTTGACGCAGTCCACCCTGACCGGTACATTCCCGCCTCCCCGGCCAGGTAGCTCAGTTGGTAGAGCATGCGACTGAAAATCGCAGTGTCGGCAGTTCGATTCTGCCCCTGGCCACCACAATTCAACGCTCAACTGTTCTCAGTTGGGCGTTTTCACTTCCAAATCCGCGTGGGCGATTGGCGAGACGATGCCCAAGGCCCCATTCAAGTGGCCTCTGGCCCGGTGCATCGGCAAAAGCTTCACTACGAGGCACCACCGGCCGCTCAGTTGGACGCCGAAAGGGCCGACTTCCTCTTGTGGTTCAACGTGGACCAACACGATGACCCGGTGGTCAAGGCGGGGCTTGCCCATTTGTGGTTTGTAACCATCCACCCCTTCGAAGATGGCAATGGGCGAATGGCACGTGCCGTGGGTGACATGGCGCTGGCGCGCGCGGAAAGATCAGCGCAGCGCTACTACAGCCTGTCGGCCCAGATTCAACGCGAACGCGAGGACTATTACGACCGTCTGGAAGCCACCCAGAAAGGTGGCCTCGACGTCACGGATTGGCTGGCATGGTTCCTGGCTTGCCTGCTGCGCGCCCTGCAGGGTGCGGGAGAAACACTGGCTGGGGTGCTGACGAAAGCCCGGTTCTGGCAGCACTGCGCCGGCATTCCGCTCAATGAACGTCAGATCAAACTGATCAACAACTGCTTGATGGCTTTGACGGCAAGCTGACCAGTAGCAAATGGGCGGCGATCGCCAAGTGCTCCCAAGACACCGCCCTGCGCGACATCACCGAATTGTTGGCGCGCGGTGTGTTGAAGAAATCCGAGGCCAGCGGCCGCAGCACCAGCTACGAGTTGGTGTCACGTCCCCAACCGCCAGCCATGCCGCCGCCGTTGCGTGGCGGTGCCATGGCCTGACGTACAATCCGCCATCGCGAGACAATGGCCGCGCCGCGGTCGTCTAGCTGTGGTTCACAAGGGCGGGGGCAGCAGAGCGTGAGCATCAAATCCGACAAGTGGATCCGCCGCATGGCCGAGCAGCATGGCCTGATCGACCCGTTCGAGCCGTCGCTGATCCGTGAGGTCGACGGCCGCAAGGTGGTGAGCTATGGCACCAGCAGCTACGGCTACGACATCCGCTGCGCGCCGGACTTCCGCGTCTTCACCAACATCAACTCGACCATCGTCGATCCCAAGGCCTTCGACCCGAACAGCTTTGTCGAGATGCACGGCGAGAGTTGCATCATCCCGCCCAACTCGTTCGCGTTGGCGCGCACCGTGGAGTACTTCCGCATCCCGCGCAATGTGCTGACCATTTGTCTGGGCAAGAGCACCTATGCCCGCTGCGGCATCATCGTCAATGTCACGCCTTTCGAGCCGGAATGGGAAGGTTACGTGACGCTCGAGTTCAGCAACACCACGCCGCTGCCGGCGCGCATCTACGCCGGCGAGGGCTGCGCGCAGGTCATCTTCTTCGAGTCCGACGAGGTCTGCGAGACCTCCTACAAGGACCGCGGCGGCAAGTACCAGGGCCAGACTGGCGTCACGCTGCCGAAGATCTGAGGCGCGGGGTCGGTTGTTTGGCCGATGCGCGGCTTGTGCCGGGTGCACAGAATCACGTCTTCACAAGATGCGATGGTATGCATAAAATATGCATGAGCGGTTCAGCGGTCTGGAATTCGACCCGGCCAAGAATCTTGCCAATCGTCGCAAGCACGGTGTCGATCTCGTCGATGTGGAGCCAGTGTTTTTCGATCCACTTGCCTTGACCAAGGAGGACCGGGACCATGGCGAGGCACGTTTTCTGACACTGGGCATGGATGGATATGGTCGCTTGCCAGTGGTCTGCTACACATGGCGCGGTGACGCGATCCGCGTGATCTCGGCGAGGAAGGCTGACCCCGCAGAGCGGAAGGTCTACGAAGGAGTGACGCCATGACATCGACACATGATTTCACACAGGCGCGGCGGGGCGCGGTACTGAGCACCGCCAGCAAGACCCGCATCACCATCCACATCGACGCGGACGTGCTGGAGGCGTTTCGGCAGCGCGCCGCGGAGCAGGGCAAGGGTTACCAGACGCTCATCAATGAGGCCCTGCGCTGTGCCATCGACCCCCAAGCCGGTCCGGTGACCGAAGACGTGTTGCGCCGAGTATTGCGAGAAGAGTTCAAGGTCGCATAGCGTCCGCATGGCCCGCCCCAAGATCCTCCACTCCTGCATCGAATGTGGCGCCACCTCACCCAAGTGGCAGGGGCAGTGCCCCGGTTGCGGGCAATGGAACACGCTGGTCGAGACGGTTGCCGAGCCGGCGGCCGCCGCCAACCGTTTCGTCTCGCTCGCGGGTGACGAGGGCGCGGCGCGCATTGTGACGCTGGCCAGCGTCGAGGCACGCGAGGAGACGCGCACCCCCACTGGTATCGACGAACTTGACCGCGTGCTCGGCGGCGGCATCGTGCGGGGCGGTGTGGTGCTGCTCGGTGGCGACCCGGGCATCGGCAAATCAACCCTCCTGATGCAGGCCGGCGCGCGGCTGGCTGCGGTGGGGCAGGTGCTCTACGTCAGCGGCGAAGAGTCGGCGCAGCAGATCGCGCTGCGCGCGCAGCGTCTGCAGGTCGACGCCGAGCGCCTGCAGTTGCTCACCGAGATCCGTCTGGAGAGCGTGCTGGCGCGGCTGGCTGAGGCCAAGCCTTTGCTGGCCGTGATCGACTCCATCCAGACCCTGTATTCGGATGCGCTCACCTCGGCGCCGGGGTCGGTTGCTCAGGTGCGCGAATGCGCGGCGCAGTTGACGCGCTACGCCAAGCAATCCGGCACCGCCATCGTGCTGGTCGGGCACGTGACCAAGGAGGGCGCGCTGGCCGGCCCGCGCGTGCTCGAGCACATCGTCGACACGGTGCTTTACTTCGAGGGCGACACCCACTCCAGTTACCGTTTGGTGCGCGCCATCAAGAACCGCTTCGGCGCGGCCAATGAGCTCGGCGTATTCGGCATGACCGAGCGCGGCCTCAAGGCTATCGGCAACCCCTCGGCGCTGTTCCTCGCCGGCCACGCCAAGCCGGTGGCCGGCACCGCCGTGCTGGCCACGCTGGAGGGCACGCGGCCGCTGCTCATCGAACTGCAGGCGCTGGTTGATACGGCCTATGGTGCGATGCCGCGGCGCGTCTCGGTCGGGCTGGAGAACAACCGGCTGGCCCTGCTGCTGGCGGTGCTGCACCGGCATGCCGGCATCGCTACCGGGGACCAGGAGGTCTATGTGAATGCGGTCGGCGGCATGCGCGTGTCGGAGCCGGCGGCTGACCTGCCGGTGCTGCTGGCCATCGCCTCGTCGCTGCGCAACCGTCCGCTGCCGGCCGGCTTGATCGCGTTTGGCGAGGTCGGGCTGGCCGGCGAGGTGCGGCCGGTGCAGCGCGGTCAGGACCGCCTGCGCGAGGCCGCCAAGCTGGGTTTCTCGCGCGCGGTGGTGCCCAAGGCCAATCTGGCCAAGCCGGCCGTACCCGGCATCGAAGTGGTCGGCGTGGAGCGGCTCGAGGATGCGCTGGAGGTGGCGTGGCGGTGAGGCGGTGTCGCTGGTGGTGCGGGCATGACGCTTCTGAGTTCTCCGCCATTTGGCGGATGACTTCGCCATCGTCATTTGTTAGTGTTGACCAACTAAACGACCAACTGCCGCGTGCCTCCCATGGCTCAAGGATTTCTGGAAATCGCGTCTTTCGACGCCAAGACGCGCCTACCGGAGTTGCTGCGTGAGGTTCAGGGCGGACAGCGTTTTACAATCACTGTGCGGGGCAAGCCGGTCGCCGACCTCGTGCCTTCGGCCAAAGATGGGAGGCCTGAGGTGGCCGAAGCCATCGCCGCACTGCGCGCGCTCAAGCGAATCAGGGGTGTCGATCCAGCCACCGTGCAGTCTTGGCTCGAGGAAGGGCGCTGTTGACGCTCGTGTTGGACGCCTCGTTTGCGCTGGCTTGGCTGTATGAGCGCGCCGATTCTGCAGAAGCCGAACTGGCTGAACGTGGCCTCTCCTTGCTTTGCCAAAGCGAAGTCTGGGTGCCATGGCTGTGGCATGCAGAAGTGGGCAGTGCGTTGCTGGTCGGTGAGCGCCGCCGCGTGGTGAGCGAGGCGCACGGCGCAGCTTTCATGGCGCGTCTGGCCGACCTTCCGATCAAGACTGACACCGCCTTGCCACAGTCGCGATTGGATACGGTCATGGGCTTGGCACGCCAGCACGGCTTGTCTGGCTACGATGCCTTCTATCTGGAATTGGCGCTGCGCCACGAGGCTGTGCTGGCCACTTTCGACGCGGCGCTGTCGCAAGCCATGGAACGGTGCGGCGGTACCGTGTTGCATTGATGCGGTCACCGGCCCGGCACGCCGGCAGGACCCCGGGCAGTACCCGACTCTCTGCTCCAACTTCTCGATGAGCACTACTGACGATCAACTCCCTCTCGCCCAACTCGCCGCTGCCGCGCCTGGCGATGCAGTGCGCGCGCTGGCCGAGGACATCGGCATTGGCGACGTCACCGCGCGGCTGGTGTCGGCCGGCGCCGTCGCGCGGGCACGGCTGGTCTGCCGCGACGATGCGGTGGTCTGCGGCCAGCCTTGGGCGGAGGCGGTGCTGGCGGCCGTCGACCCGAGATTGACTGTGGCGTGGGCGGTGGAGGAGGGCACGCGGGTGGCGCCGGGTGCGGTAATCGCCAACTTCGAGGGCCCGGCTGCCAGCCTGCTCACGGCCGAACGGACCCTGCTCAACTTTCTGCAGACACTGTCGGCCATCGCCACCCGCACCCGCACCTTTGTCGATGCGACGGCGCACACCCGCGCGCGCATCTACGACACGCGCAAGACCATGCCGGGGCTGCGAATGGCCAGCAAATATGCGGTGCGCGTTGGTGGAGGCCATAACCAGCGTATCGGTCTGGGTGATGGCGCCCTCATCAAAGAAAATCACATACGGTCTTGTGGCGGAATCTCGCAAGCCATTAAAGCGGTATACTGCACCGCAGCAAACGTTCCGCTGCAGGTTGAGGTGACCTCGCTGGACGAACTGCGACAAGTTTTGGAGGCTGGCGCGCGGCGCGTCTTGCTGGACAATTTCAGCACGGACCTGCTCCGCGCTGCGGTGCAGCAATACGGCGCAGTGGCCGAACTTGAGGCATCGGGCGGGGTGAATCTGGACACGGTCCGATGCATCGCCGAAACCGGTGTGCACAGGATTTCGGTCGGTTCTTTGACCAAGGACCTTGTCGCCACTGACCTGTCGCTGCAATTCTGGCCGTGGCCGGGGCTGGGTTGATGCGCTGAACGGCGCGCCCCGGGTCGGCGCCTCGGCGAAGGTTTACACATCGCAGAGGGATGACCATGCCGCACACTCAATTCGTCATCGTCGGCCGCACCAAGGCCGGCAAGCAATTTCGGCCCAGCGACTGGGCGGAGCGCCTGTGCAGCCAGACCGCGAACTTCTGCGACAAGGCGCGCATGACCTATTCGCCACACATGAAGCCGGTGGTGGTGGACGGCTTCCGTAGCGTGCTGGTCAATGGCGAGTTCGAGCAGGCCGACCCGCGGGCGTGGCAGTTCGTGCTCGGATTTGCCCGGGACAACGACCTCGAGGTGCGTGCCGAGGCGGTCTGCGAGGAGGCGCCGCCAGTCGAGGCGGCCCCCGACGAACCCGACCTGCCGTGGCCAGTGGCGGTGGAAGACGTACCCTATGGCGCCATGCTGGCGTCCATTTATACGCAGCGCGATTCGCTCGACGGCGGCAATGCCTGACGCCTCCCGGACTGGTTTCCCGAGGCCGCCCGCGCGGTAGCTTTTTTGCGGTTGGCCGAGTCTCGTGCGTACGGGGGCCGATTGGCCCGGTGTCCGGCGCATGGAGGGCAAAAAAAAGCCGCCAGGGAGGCGGCTTTTCTGCGGGCGGCTTACCTCACCGGCGCCCGAGCACTCGGGCGAACAGGTGCAAAGCGGACACGTCGCGCCGTCAGGCCATGGCCTTGATCGCGGCCGACAGGCGGCTCTTGTGTCGGGCGGCCTTGTTCTTGTGGTAGACCTTCTTGTCGGCGATGCTGTCGAGCGTGCTCACGGCAGTCTGGAACACGGTGCTCGCGGCCGCCTTGTCGCCGGCTTCAATCGCGGCGCGCACGCGCTTGATGGCGGTGCGGAACTCGGAGCGCAGGCTGGCGTTGTGCTCGCGTTGGGCGTCGTTCTGGCGGGCGCGCTTGCGGGCTTGTACTGAATTGGCCATGGGTAAAAAAGTCCTTGCTGGTTTTGCCCACTGGGGTTGCCCAGTGGCGGGCTCTGCCCGTCGCCGGGCCGGAAAAACCCGCGATAATACGCGCCGACTCCGCCGCTGGCAAGCACGCTTGTGCCCCACCGGCGCCTTTCACGCCGGCACCGCCGGTTCGCAATCCATCGGGCGGCCGCGCATCGCATGAACCTCCTCAAGGCGCTTTTGACGGTCAGCAGCATGACGCTGCTGTCGCGCGTGCTCGGTTTTGTCCGCGACGCGGTGATCGCCCGCGTGTTCGGCGCCGGCGCCGTCACCGACGCCTTCTTCGTCGCCTTCCGCCTGCCCAACCTGCTGCGCCGCATGTTCGCCGAGGGCGCCTTCTCGCAGGCCTTTGTGCCGATCTTCGCCGAGGTGCGCAACCGCCACGGTGAAGACGCGGCGCGGGCACTGGCGGTGCGCTGCGCCGGCGCCCTCATCCTCGCGCTCCTGCTGGTCACCGCGCTCGGCGTGCTGCTGGCGCCGGTGGTGGTCATGGTCACCGCGCCGGGCTTTTCGGCCGAGCCGGCCACCTTCGACCTCACGGTAGACCTGCTGCGCGTCACCTTCCCCTACATCCTGTTCATCTCGCTCACCGCGCTGGCTGCCGGCATCCTCAACAGCCACGGCCGCTTCAGCATCCCGGCGCTAGCGCCGGCGCTGCTCAATATCAGCTTCATCGTCGCCGCGCTGTTCGTCGCGCCGCATCTCGAGCAGCCGGTGATGGCGCTGGCTTGGGGTGCGCTGGTCGGTGGCGTGCTGCAGCTCGGCCTGCAGTGGCCCATGTTGCGGGGCATTGGGTACGGCTTGATGCCGCGCTTGGACCTGGCGGACGAGGGCGTGCGGCGAGTGGCGCGGCAGATGGGGCCGGCGCTGTTCGGCGTCTCCATCGGCCAGATCTCGCTGGTCATCAACACCATCTTTGCCAGCTTTCTGGTGGTCGGCAGCGTGTCATGGCTGTATTACGCCGACCGCCTGATGGAGTTCCCCACCGGCCTGCTGGGCGCGGCGCTGGGGACCATCTTGCTGCCCTCGCTCTCGCGGCATTACGCCGACGACGACCGCGCGGCCTTCTCCACGCTGCTGGACTGGGGTCTGCGCCTGACCCTGCTGCTCGCGGCGCCCTCCGCGTTGGGCCTGGCCCTGCTTGCCACGCCGCTGGTCGCCACGCTGTTTCTGCACGGCGCTTTCACCGCGCACGACATGGAGATGACGCGACAGGCGCTGTGGGCCTACAGCGCCGGCCTGGTCGGGCTGATCATGGTCAAGGTGCTGGCGCCGGGCTTCTATGCGCGGCAGAACATCCGCACGCCGGTCAAGATCGGGCTGGCCACGCTAGGCGTGACGCAGGCACTTAACCTTGTGCTCGTGGTGCCGCTCGGCCATGCCGGACTCGCCCTCGGGATAGGCCTTGGCGCCTGCTTCAACGCCAGCCTGCTGCTGTACTTTCTTCGCAAGCACGGCGTCTACCGGCCCGAGCCGGGCTGGGGGCGCTTCTTCGCGCAACTCGCGCTCGGCTTGCTGGCCATGGGCGCGCTGCTGTGGTGGGCGTCGCCGCCGGCCGCCGAGTGGGTGGCCATGAGCCTGCCGGAACGCGCGCGTGACCTCACGCTGCTGGTGCTCGCCGGGGTCGCGGTGTATTTCCTCACGCTGTTCATTTCCGGCATTCGACCGATGCAGTATGTGCGCCGCGGCGCGCTGTGAGAGACTTCGGAGCATGGCAAACAAGACCGGCATCGACCTCTACTCGCCCGCCGAGATCGTCGACAAGCTCGAGAATGTCGGCGTGGTCAAGGCCAATCTGGCGTTCCGCGCCATGGCCATGCTCGGCCTGCTGGCCGGCGCTTTCATTGGCTTCGGTGGCCTGTTCTTCGTCCTGGTGACGAGCGACCCGGGCCTGCCTTGGGCCATGTCGCGGCTGGTCGGCGGTGTGGCCTTCTCGCTCGGGCTCATCCTGGTGGTGGTGGCCGGCGCCGAACTCTTCACCGGCAACACATTTCTGGTCATGGCTTGGGCCGAGCGGCGCATCGACCTCTCGCTGCTGCTGCGCAACTGGGCCATCGTCTACGGCGCCAATGTGGTCGGCGCGCTGGCCATGGTTGGCCTGGTCTGGGCCTCGCACCACCCCGAGATGAACCACGGCGCCATCGCCGAGAACTACGTGCGCATCGCCACCGCCAAGGTGTCGGCGCCGTTCAGCGCCATCTTCGTCAAAGGTCTTCTGTGCAACGCGCTGGTCTGCCTGGCGGTGTGGCTGGCCTATGCCGGCCGCACGGTGACCGACAAGATCCTCGCCATTCTTTTCCCGGTGTCGGCCTTCGTGGCGGCTGGCTTTGAGCACTGCATCGCCAACTTCTACCTGATCCCCATGGGGCTGCTGCTGCATGTGGTCGATGGCGTCACGCCCGCCGGCGTGGCGGTGGAGGCGCTCACCGTGCCGGCGGCGGCCCTCGACATCCTCGCCGCGACGCTAGGCAACATCGTCGGCGGGAGCGTGATGGTTGCCGGCGTCTATTACGTGACCTTCCGCGGCGCACCCCGCCTGCCGCGTGACTAGCGGGGGCAGGGCGCTGACTTGGGTGGCACGGAGCGCGTCGTGAGCGCGGCTGACGGCTTGGCGGACCCTGCGCAGGTCTCGGCCGAGATCGCCGCCGTGTTTGCCCCCGGCGGGCCGCTGGCGCGACGCATCCCCGGCTTCAACGCGCGTCCGCAGCAGGTCGAGATGGCGCAGGCGGTGATGGACGCCATCGACGACACCGGCGTGCTGCTGGCCGAGGCCGGCACCGGCACCGGCAAGACTTTCGCTTACCTGGTGCCGGCGCTGCTCTCCGGCGGCAAGGTCATCGTCTCCACCGGCACCCGCGCGCTGCAGGACCAGCTCTACCAGCGCGATGTGCCAGCAGTGAGAGATGCACTCGGCCGGCCGGTGACAGTGGCGCTGCTCAAGGGCCGCAGCAACTACATCTGTCACCACCACCTCAAGCGGACATTGTCGGAGGGCCTGCTCGATTTCGCCGAGCAGGTGCCGCAACTGCGCGCCATTGAGCGTTTTTCCGCGCGCAACGCCAGTGGCGACCGCGCCCTGCTGGCCGAGGTGCCGGAGGACGCGCCCATCTGGGCCAAGGTGACCTCGACCCGCGAGAACTGCCTCGGCAGCCGCTGCGATGACCACGAGCGCTGCTTTGTGCTCAACGCTCGGCGCAATGCGCTCAAGGCCGACGTGGTGGTGGTCAACCACCACCTGTTCTTTGCCGACATCCTGCTCAAGGACGAGGGCGGCGGCGAGCTGCTGCCGGCCTGTAACACGGTGATCTTTGACGAGGCGCACCAACTGCCGGAGACCGCCACGCTGTTCTTTGGCGCGGATCGCTCCACGGCGCAGTTGCTCGAGGCCGCGCGCGAGGTGCGCGCTGAACTGCGCGTGCTGGGCGATGACGACCCGGCGCTCAAGGCCGCCACACTGCTGCTGGAACCCTGCATCAAACGCTTGCGGAGCCTGCTCGGCGAGGCCGGACAGCGCCTCACCCGCGCGCAAGCGCTTGACACCAGCGGCTTCGGCGCCGCGCTCGATGCGCTGATCGACGCGCAACAGGCGCTGGCCGACCGCCTGGTGGCGGTGGCTGGCCGTAGCGAAACGCTCACCCAATGCAGCGCAGTGGCGCAGGCTGCCGCAGCCGAGCTGGAGGCCTGGCGCGCCGGGCAAGGGGCAGCACAGGTGTTCTGGCTGGAGTGCGCCACGCAGTCGGTGCGCCTGCACCGCTCGCCGCTGTCGGTGGCGCCACTGATGTCGCAGACGCTGGAGAGCAATGCGCGCGGCTGGGTGTTCACCTCGGCCACCCTCTCCGCGGCCGGCGACTTCAGCCTGTTCCGCGAGCAGATGGGGCTTGCGGATGCCACCGCGCGGCACTGGGACAGCCCGTTCAATTACGCCACGCAGGCGCGCCTCTACGTGCCGCCGGGCCTGCCGGAGCCCGCCTCTCGCGACTACAACGCGGCGGTCATCGACACCCTGCGCGAGTTGCTGCCGGTGAGTCGCGGACGCGCCTTTGGCCTCTTTACCAGCCTGCGCGCGCTGCGCGAGGCCGCCACCGCGCTGCGCCGACCGGGCGCCACGTCCTACCCGGTGCTGGTGCAGGGCGATGCGCCGCGCCACGAGCTGCTCGAGCGCTTCAAGCAGCACGGCAATGCGGTGCTGCTCGGCAGCATGTCGTTCTGGGAGGGCGTCGACGTGCGCGGCGAGGCGCTGTCGCTGGTGGTCATCGACAAGCTGCCGTTCGCGGCGCCCGACGATCCGGTGCTTGCGGCGCGCATCGACCAGTTGAAGCGGCTCGGGCGCAACGCCTTCATCGCGAGTTTTCTGCCGGATCGAGAAAAGCAAAACGCAATTGAGGCATTTAACCGCTTCACAGAACAGCACTAACTTTTTGCAATGACAGTAATCTATGCGGGCGCTCCAACCGTAAAGCGCGAGTGTATTTACGTGGAGTAGGTTCCGTGCGTGTTGTATCAAAAATGTTTCTGGCTGTGTCAGCCTTTGTCCTATGGCACTCAACAGCAGCCTTTGCCCTTGATGACGGGTGGTACAAGGCCAAATCTGCAACTGGGCCCTGCTCAGAGCCGATGATGCGATCAACGATAGCGGTTCAGCAAGGCGCTCCAGCGTCGATTTCCTTTTTCCGCGAAAGATCTTGGAGCCGTCGCCGTGCCTTACTGGGATTTTCCTGCAAAATTTCAGGACGGAATCCGAATGCTTGGAAAGGGATTTGGATCCGCCGCCTGGCGTCTGAAAGAGGATGCCTTTCAAAAGGAATTTGCGTCTCTCGGCGCTTACAATTATTTGAACGATTATACCCGGCAAATTCAAGCGGTTCAGCGCGCCCATCACCGGCCTGCGCTACAAGGCTGGCAAAGCTTCCTGCGCCACTACGGGCTTCACCACGCGC
>VEQZ01000040.1 GCA_018882975.1 Rhodocyclaceae bacterium
GCGAGCGGTCGTGCCGCCGCCCACTGCGGTGCCTCCGCCGCCAGTTCAGCGTGCCCTTCCGCCCCAGCCGGTGGTGCCGACGCCGGTGATCGCGACCGCGCCGGAGGCGCCGCCCAAGGCCGAGCAAGCAGTGATCCAACGGCCGCTGGAGGCGCCGCCCCCGCCGGTGCTGCCGCCCCCGCCAGCCGCTCCGCTCGCGCCGGCGGTCGCGCCGGTGATCGCCGAAGCAGTCGTCGACCAGAGCGAACTTCGTCGCGGGTTCGTCCGCGGCGTAGCGGCCGCCGTGGCGCGGCACCGCAACTATCCGCAAATGGCTCGCCGGAAAGGTTGGCAGGGCGAGGTGCAGCTTCGCGTGCTGATTGGTGCCGCCGGGCAGTTGGTCGAGGTGGGCGTGCAGCAGAGCAGCGGCTACGAGGTGCTCGACAAGGAAGCAATGGAGATGGTGCGGCGCGCGGCGCCGTTCCCCCTGCTTGTCGGCATGAAAAGAGAGGAGTTCCCCATCACGCTGCCGGTGGCTTTTCGCTTGGAGTCGCCCTGAAGCGGCGAGGCGTTGGCATAACGATGCCGCGAGGCGGAGGCCTGATGCGGAGCGTCCGGATTTGGCGCTGCCTCGCCGGTTGGCTGGGCGCTTGTCTGGCTGCGACGTCTCTCGATGCGCTCGCCGCCGAGTATCCGGCTGCGCCGACCCGACTCGCCCCCGGGGTCTACGCCCGGGGCGCCCCACCCGGCCCGCCCAGCCCGGCCAACCGTGGCCGCACCAACAGCACCGGCATCCTCGTCGGGTCGACGGGTGTGGTGGTGGTCGACCCCGGGCCGAGCCGTGCCGAAGGCTTGCGCCTGCTGCGCGCCATTCGCCGGCTCACGCCCAAGCCGGTGGTCGCCGTCGTGCTGACTCATGCGCACCCGGAGAACGTGCTCGCCGCCGACACGGTCGCCGGCCGCTCGGCGGTGGTTGTGGCACAGGCCCGCACCTACGCCCTGATGCGCGATCGCTGCAGCGAATGCTTGCAGCGTCTGATCGGCCTCGCCGGCCAACCGGCCATGGTCGGCACCAACATCCGCCTGCCCGACCAGACGGTGGGGGACGGCGTCACCGAGCGCGTCTGGGGCGGACGCCGCGTGCGCTTGGTCGCCACCGGCTGGGGCCACACCGCGGGCGACCTTGTGGTGTTCGATGTCGCGTCGGGGACGCTCTTCGCCGGCGGTCTGGTCAACCGCGAAGTCATGCCGGACATGCACGAGGCGCGTATCCGCGGCTGGTTGGCGGCATTGGACACGCTGAGCGCCCTTTCACCGCGCCGTGTCGTTTCCGGCGAGCGCGTCGCCGGCAAACGCGCAGCGGTCGCAAGCGGGCGGGCCGAGTACCGTGGCGACGACATCCGTCTCATCGGCATGACGCGCGACTACTTGGCCGATCTGCTCGCTCGCGTCGAGGCAACCTATCGCCAGCAGGGCAGCGTGTTCGAGGTGCTGGCCGACGGCGAGTTGCCACGCTACGCCGGCTGGGTGCGCTATGGTGAGGCGCAACCGCTCAACATCCAGCATGTCTACGCGGAACTTGAGAAAGAGGACTTTGCCACGCGATGAGCAACACCCCGGATGCCGCCCCGCTGCTGCGCGCACCATTTCCTGTGATCGATGCCTTCGCCGCGGGGCATCTGCCCGCGAGCGAGGGGCACGCGGTCTGGTTCGAGCAGAGCGGACGGGCCGATGGCGAGCCGGTGGTGTTCCTGCATGGCGGGCCGGGCAGCGGCTGCATTGCCGCCCATCGGCGTTTCTTTGACCCGCAACGATGGCACGCAGTGCTGTTCGACCAGCGTGGTTGCGGGCGCAGTACGCCGGTTGGCGGCGTCCAACACAACACCATCGCGCATCTGGTCGAGGACATGGAGCGTCTGCGCGCCCACCTTGGCATCGAGCGCTGGGTGGTTTTCGGTGGTTCGTGGGGCTCGACGCTGGCCCTTGCCTACGCGCAGCGGTACCCGGAACGCGTGCGCGCCCTGGTGCTTCGCGGCATCTTCCTCGCCCGCCGCTGCGAGATCGACTGGTTCGTCCACGGTCTGCACCGCTTTCTGCCCGAAGTGGGTGCGCATTTCATCGGGCTTGTGCCGGAGGACCAGCGCAGCGACCCGCTGGCCTGGTACCACGCGGCGGTGTTCGGCAGCGACGCTGCTCTGGCGGTACGGGCGGCGCGGGCTTGGTCGAGCGTGGAGTCGGCGGCGATGCTGCTCACTCAGCCGGCGCGCGGCGGCAGCGGCGAGGCGCCCGCCGACGAAGTCATCCTCGCCAAGGCGCGGGTGCAACTGCACTACATCGCCAATGGCGGCTTCCTCGAGGAGGGGCAACTGCTGCGCGATGCGGGGCGGCTCGCCGGCATCCCGACGTGGATCGCGCAGGGAAGGCTCGACACCATCTGCCCACCGCACACCGCGCATGAACTCGCCGCTGCCATGCCACACGCGCATCTAAGGATCATTGAAGGCGCCGGTCACAGCGCCTTCGAGCCCGGGATCGCCGACGCGCTGATGGCCGCGCTGGAGACCGTGCGGTGAGTCAGACCGCCGGTTCGAGCCGGACCGCCCGGTGACGCGCACCAGTCTGCGGTTTCGCATCAATGCCTTGGTCACCGCCTTGGTGCTGGTGTTCTTCGCGCTCACCGCAGTGCTCATGCTGCAGGACATTCGCCGGCAGATCCGCGAGGAGATGGAGGCCACCAGTCGCGTCACCATGCAGTTGCTGAGCACGGTGGTCTACAGCACGCAGTTCGTGCCGACAGCGATGAACCGCGCCGACATGGTGCGTGGCTTTCTCGACAGCGTCGGCCGTATCCGCGCCCATGAGGTGGTGATGTTCGGCGAGGAGGGCAACGGCGTGGAGCTCTACCATTCGCCGCCGTCGCGCTACAAGGCCGGCCGCAAGGCGCCGGACTGGTTTGGCGAGCTGGTCGGCCCCGAGACACGGGTGCTCAAGCTCGCTGCGCCGGGCCTGCGGCTGGTGGTCACCCCGGATGCCAGCCGGGCGATCCTCGACGCCTGGGACGATGTATTGCACCTGGTCTGGCTCGCAGCGGGTTTCTTCGTGCTCGCCAACCTGTTGGTCTATTGGATCATCGGCCGCGCCTTGCAGCCCGTCTCGACGCTCCTGAGGGGCCTCGAGCGCATGGCCGCCGGCGACCTCGGTGCCCGCGTCGAGGGCATCGACACCTCCGAATTGCGCGCCTTGGGCGACGGCTTCAACCGCATGGCCGAGGCGCTTGAGCGCAGTCTGCGCGAGAACGAGACGCTGGCGCTGGCCATGCGCCAAGCCTCGGACGCCATCCTGCTCATGGACCCCGCAGGCCGCGTGCGGCTGTGGAACCCGGCTGCCGAGCGCCTGTTCGGCTATCCGCCCGAGGCGATGCCCGGCCTCGACGCGCGGCAACTCGCGCCCGAGCACCTGCGCGGGGAATTGGAGACCGACCTCGCGCTGCTGGCGGAGGGCAAGGCTGTCGATCCGCACGATGCGGTGCGCCGAACCCGTATGGGCCGCTCGCTCGAAGTGTCCTACCGCGCCTCGCCGCTGGTCGAGCCGGGCACTGGCGAATTCATCGGCTCGATCGTCGCGTATCACGACATCGCCGAACGCCGCCGCGCCGAGGCGGTGAGCCGCGAGCTCGACGCCAGCCGGCAGATGGCGCAAGTGGTGCAGACGCACCTCGAAGAAGAGCGCCGCGCGCTGGCCATGGAGCTGCACGACGAACTCGGTCAGTACGTCACCGCGGTCAAGACCATCGCGCAGGCCACCGCCAATCGCACTGCGGAGTCAGACCCACAAACGCACGCCAGCAGTCTGGCTATCGTGTCCGCCGCCGGGCAGATTTACGATGCCGTGCACCAGATCATCCGCCGTCTGCGACCGGTCGCGCTGGAGCGCTTCGGGCTCGCCGAGACGCTGCGCGATTCCGTGAGCGAGTGGCGCAAGCAGTACCCCGACCTCGACTTCCGCCTCGACATCGGCGAGGACCTGGGCACGATCAGCAGCGAGCAGCAGATCGCACTGTTCCGCGTCGCGCAAGAGTGCGTCACCAACGTAGTCAAACATGCCGGGGCGACAGTGGTCGATATCCGCTTGGGCACGGCCGATGGCCACGTCGGCTTGAGCGTGCGCGACAATGGCCGTGGCATCCCGCGCGAGCGCCTTGAGGGCTCGGGTCGCTTCGGCCTGCTCGGCATGCGCGACCGGGTGCAGGCGCTTGGCGGCAGACTGGACATATCGACGGGAGCGGACAGCGGCAGCGACGCCTACACCGGCACCGAAGTGCGCGCGCGCATCCCGCAACACCTTGAGTTGACATGAGCTCGAGTGGATGTAAAACGGGAGGAGGAGTGAGATGGCGAAGATCCGCGTCGTTCTGACGGACGACCACGCCGTGGTGCGCATGGGCTTCCGCCTGCTGCTGCAGGGCACGCACGACATCGAGGTGATCGGCGAAGCGGAGACGGGCGAAGAGGCGGTCAAGCGCTTCGTCGAACTCAAGCCTGACGTGCTGGTGATGGACCTCTCGATGCCGGGCATGGGCGGACTCGAGGCCATCACGCGTGTGCTCGCCAAGGACGACCACGCGCGCATCCTCATCCTGTCGGCGCACGAGGACACCATCCACCCCAAGCGGGTGTTGAAGGCTGGCGCGGTGGGCTACCTGAGCAAGCGTAGCGCCGCCGAAGAGCTGATCCAGGCGATCCGCCAAGTGGCCGGCGGCAAGATGTATATGGAGGCGGCCATCGCGCAACAGATGGCGGTGGAGCAGATCAGCGGCGACAAGAGCCCCGTCGATGTGCTCTCGGCGCGCGAGTTCGAAGTTTTCCTCGCCCTTGCAAAGGGCCAGAGCGTCAACGATATCGCGGCGGTGCTGCACCTCTCGCCGCGCACTGTCGGCACCCACCTCTACAACATCAAGCAGAAGCTTGGCGCTTCGAACCAGGCAGAGCTCGCGATCATGGCAGTGCGGGCCGGGCTGCTGGAGCCCTGATGGGCTTTAACGCGGTATCGCCGCCTGCGGCATCCGTGACTGGATGATCGCGGTGCGCTTGGCCAGCCCGGGCGTCTGCCGCAGGCGGTCATACAAGCGCGGGTTGGGCACCATGGCGGCGAGCCGCGCCGCCTGTGCCGGCCCGAGACCGCGTGCCGCCACGCCGAAGTAGTGGCGCGATGCGGCCTCGGCGCCGAACACGCCGTCACCCCACTCGATCACATTGCAATAGAGCTCGAGGATGCGCCGTTTGGGCAGCAGGCTCTCGAGCATCACCGTGATCACCGCCTCCTGGGCCTTGCGCACGATGCTGCGCTCACCAGAGAGGAACAGATTCTTGGCGAGTTGCTGGCTGATGGTCGAGCCGCCGGCGACGATGCGGCCGCGACGCAGGTTTTTCTGCATCGCTTTTTCCATGCCATCCCAGTCAAAGCCGTCGTGGCTGAGGAACTTAGCGTCCTCTGAGGCCACCAAGGCCCGCTTGAGGTGCGGCGAGATGCGCCCGTAATCGACCCACTGGTACTGGACGCGAGGCGGCCGACCATCCTCGCGCATCTCCTCCTTGCGCAATTGCATGAAGGCGGTCTCGCCGGGAGGGATCCAGCGCCACCAGAGCAGGCAGGCCGCCACCCAGAGGTGCCAGAGCAGCACCAGCAGCGCGAGCAGGCCGACCAGTCGCCAGAACAACCGCCCCGGGCGCAGCGCCGCCATCGGGTCAGGCCTGGCGCAGCGCCGCGATGACCGGCACGGTGTCGGGCCGCACCCCGCGCCACAGGTAGAACTGCTCGGCGGCTTGCTCGACCAACATGCCAAGCCCGTCATGCACGCTTGCGCCGATGGCGCGCGAGGAGGCCATGAACGGCGTCTCCACGCCGTAGACCATTTCGTAGGCGAGCGTATCTGCGGCGAAACACTCCGGGTCGAGGGGGATTTCACCGCCGTGCAGGCCGGCGCTGGTGGCGTTGATGACAATGTCCCAAACGCCTTCGATCTCGTCGAACCCCCCACCATCGAGCGGACCTGACATGCCGAAATGCGCCGCCAGTGACGCCGAACGGTCGCCGTTGCGGTTGGCGACGAACAGCGCCGCTGGAGCTTCTGCCAGGAGCGGGCCGATCACACCGCGCGCCGCACCGCCGGCGCCCAGCAACAACACGCGCTTGCCGGCAAGCTCGGCGCCAAGGTTGAGCACCAGGTCGCGTACCAGACCGATGCCGTCGGTGTTGTCGGCGAGCAGGCTGCCATCGGCTTGCAGCGCCAATGTATTGGCGGCGCCGGCCAGACGCGCGCGCTGGGTGGCGTCCTTGGCCAGCGCCAAGGCTTCGGTCTTGAACGGCACGGTGACCGAAAGCCCGCCCCCGGTGGCGAAAAAGCTGCGTGCAGTCGCCGCAAAGGCGTCCAATGGCGCTTCGATGCGGGTGTAATCGACGGTCGCACCGGTCTGTCGGGCGAATGCGGCGTGGATCTCCGGGGACCGGCTGTGCGCCACCGGGTTACCGATTACGGCGTAGCGGGTGGTCATACGGGCGCGTGGTAGCGGGCGATGCGCTCGACCTCTTCGAGCGAGCCCAGAACCACCGGCACGCGTTGGTGCAAACCGGTGGGCTGAAGGTCGAGCAGGGGCGTGACGCCGTCAGTGGCGAGGGCCCCGGCCTGCTGCGCCAGCAGCGCCATCGGGTTGGCCTCGTACATCAGGCGCAGGCGCCCAGCCTTGCGCGGCAATTTGTTGTCGCGCGGGTAGAGGAAGACCCCGCCGCGGCGCAACACGCGGTGGACGTCGCCGACCATGGACCCGTTCCAGCGCATGTTGAAGTCGCGTCCGCGCGGACCGCTGCTACCGGCTTGGCACTCGGCGACATAGCGTTGCAGCGGCGCCTCCCAGAAACGCTGGTTGCTGGCATTGATGGCGTACTCGGAGGTGGTGACCGGGACCCGGAGGCCGGTATCGGTCAAGGTGTACTCGCCGCATGCACGGTCGAGCGTGTAGACATCGACGCCCTCACCCCACGTCAGCACCAGTTCGGTGGCGGGTCCATAGAGCGCGTAGCCCGCAGCCACCTGCCGTCGGCCGGGTTGCAGGAAGGCCTCGTCGCCCACCGCGCCATCGGCTGCGGGGAGCACAGAGAAGATGGTGCCGATCGGCGCATTGATGTCGATGTTGGAAGAGCCGTCGAGCGGATCGAACAGCGCCAAATAGCGCGACTTGGCAGACGGCGTGGGCAGCGGCAGATGGTGATCAAGCTCCTCTGACGCCAGCGCGGCAAGGTGGCCGGTGGCCGCCAAGCCCTCGATCATCATGTCATTGCTGATGACGTCGAGTTTCTTCTGCGTCTCGCCCTGCACGTTCTGCTGTCCGGCGCTGCCCAGAATATCGCTGAGACCCCCGCGGCCGACCAGTGTCGAGATGCGCTGGGTGCACGCCGCCAAGGCCTCCACCACGCGGGCCAGACCCGGGTCGAGGGCGCCGGCGGTCACCCTGCGGGCGAGGCACGCGGCCAAGGTGGGCGTTCCCGGGTCGGCAGGGGGCATGGGGGCTCCAAACAGGTTGAGAACGTTTCCAGAGGCGCAATTCTGCCGGTTTTGCGAGGGCTTTGCGGGGGCGCGGTCGGGCACCCCGCAAAAACGCCGCCGCTACTGGGCTGATTCGGCGTGCAGGCGTTGGTCGCGACTGAAGGTCCAGGTGCGAACGATCTCGAGAATGTCGGTGTCGCGGCTCAGCGACTCGGGAAAAGGAGCATACGGTGCACCAAGCATCACGATGCGTTCGGCAGCAGCATCAAGAATGTCGTGGCCCGAAGACCGCAGCAGTTCAATACGCTCGACGCTGCCGTCGGCGCGCAGGGCGACCAACACCTGCAGCGTGCCGCTCAAGTTCTGCTCCCGGGCTTTCTGCGGATAGTTCAGATTGCCGATGCCCTCCACCTTGAGCCGCCAGTCCTCGACATATCGGGCGTAGTTGACGCCCACCGCGGTGGCGCCAAACACCTTGCGCCGTGGCCGCCGCTGGTAGCTCTCCGCATCACGGGCGATCTCGGTCTCGAGCCGCGCGATGCGGCTGCCCTGCGACAGCAGTTCGGCGCGGTTGAAGGTCTTGGGCGGCGCCACCGGCTGCCCGGCGCCTTGCGGGGTCTGCGGCGTGGGCTCCGCGCGGCTGGCCGGCAGCTGCAGGTCGCTGGCGTCGGCGAGTTGCCGCAGCGTGTCCACCTTGCGCTCGAGGCTGGCGACGTTTTGCTGCGCCTTGGCGACCACGGGCGGCACCTCCGGCGACCGGGCGGCACGGGCGTTGCTTGCGCGCAGGGCACGGTCGCCGCCCTCGCTGTTGGCCTGTGCAACACGATGGGCTTTATCCGGCCGCACGTCCGGTGCCGGCGGGGCGATGATCACCGTGAGGGCGCGCAGCGTTTCCGGTTCGCGCGGCGCGGCGGGGTGACTTGAGGCGAGAAATGCCGCGTGTAGCAGGGCCGAGGTGAGCATGGCCCAGGCAAGGCGCCTCCGGCCTGCCAGCGTACTGACCAACCAGAGGGACATCGGCGTGCGCTGAATCATGGGTCAGCGGAATGCGGGGTTAGCGTGGCGCTGGTGTCAATCGGCATGACACGTCCAAGAGGTCGATGTCATCCACCACCAGCCGAAGCGGCGTGCCCGGGTCAGCCAGCGGCAGGCCACGGGCGCGCATGACCAGCGGCAGGCCGCTCACCCGTACCAAGTCGTCGCGGATCAGCGTGGCATCGACCTCGCGCAGGTCCTCCTGAAGCAGAAAACGCAAACACCAGTAGCGTTCCATATGGCGCTGAAACTCGGCATAGGCATCGTAGGCCAGCTCGAAGTCGCGCACGATGGCAAACAGATCGTCGTCACGGCTGCCATAGGGGGCATCCTCGTCGCGCGCGAGCGCCACGATCTGGCGCTGGTTGACGAGGTCGGCGTAGCGGCGGATCGGTGAGCTCGACCAAGCGTAATGACTCACCCCGAGGCCCTGGTGGGGTGAGGCCTGTGTGCCCATGCGCGTCTTGCCGAATTGTTGACTGCGGTAAATACCCGCCAATCCGGCATCGTCCAGCGCGCGACCCCAGGTACTGTTGGCAAAGATCATGAGCTCGGAGACCACCAGATCGATGGGCGAACCGCGCTTGCGCGGCACGATTCGCACGCGCGCCGAATCCGGCCCGCCATCCCCCCGCTCGATGACGAAGCTGTAGTCGACCTTGTCCGGCTGCATGTCGGCCAGACGGCCACGAGCCTGCTCGAGGCGCTGCGCGAGGCGGTGCAGCGTGAGCAATTCATCGCGCCATTCGAAGTCGCCCAAGCCGGACACAAGCGTCTCGGCGTTGAACAGCGGGTCGAGCGTATCGTGGCGCAAGTTGGCGGTGATGCGGATCGATTCGACGCGGGTCTCGACGCGTTCGACGGCAAGCGTTGCGGCGTCACACCACAGATAGAGCGAGACCACCGGCACCACCCGGCCCTCGAGCAGGGAGAAGGTGTCGACCCAGTCGCCAGGGAGCATGGTGATCTTGTCGCCGGGCAGGTAAACCGTCGACATGCGCGCGCGTGCCGCAGCATCGACGTCGGAACCCCGCGGAATCCCAAGGGCCGGGGCGGCGATGTGGATGCCGACACGCACGTGGCCGGCGTCGTGCTGCACCGAAAAAGCGTCGTCGATCTCGGTGGTCGCCGCGTCGTCGATGCTGAAAGCACGGCCCTCGGCAAGCGGCAGTGGCGGCGAAGCCTGTACCGGGCCGACCGCAAAGCCGATTCCGTGGGGGAAATGCTCGGCGAGAAATCGCTCCCGGTGAAAGCACGCGGTGGAGGGGATGGCGCCGCAATTTGCCAAAAGGCGTGTCGGCGACACTCCGAGCCGGGCGGCGGCGGCATCGACCGCCTTCCATTCGAGCGACGATCGATCGGGCTTGTGCAACAAGGCCCGCAAGGCCGGGCGCAGTGCGTCGGGGAGCTCACCCTCAACAAGCTGCGCCTCCCAGAGCGCGAGCTGTGCAGCCTGCGCCGCGCGTCGCGCTTGGCCCGCCAGGGCGGCTTTCAGGGCATCAGCCGGCGCAGCTTTGTAGCGACCGCGCCCCTTGCGGTAGAAATACATCGGTGCACCATGCATGCGCAGGGCGACAGCCGCCTGCTGCAGCGGCGTGGCCGAAGCGCCAAAGTATTCACCAGCCAACTCGTCGAAGCCGAACTCGGCCTCGCCGCTTGCCTCCCAGAGGAAATCGAGGGGGATCTGCTCGGCCTCTTGCGCAGCCCCTGCCAACAGGTCACCCGCAGCGGGCGCGGCAAAGCGCATCAACACGTGCGAGGCCTTGATCTTGGCGCGCTTGCCGTGAGGCGTCTCGATGTGCAGGGACGTATTTTGTTCGGCGAGCACAGCGGCCGCCTTGAGGGCGCCGTCTTCCTCATAAAGCACGTTCATTCAAGGGGCTCCGCGTTCGGCTGACGATTATACCGGCTCGCCCTCGGCGCCCGGGCGGAGGGGGAACGTTCCACGTGGAACATGTCTCCATCGCCCGCCAGCACGTGAAGAAAGTGTGGTCGCCAGCCTAAGCCCTGCTCTGGGGGGCAGGCCGCCTGCCACCCACCCTCGCCCGGCATCAGCGAGGTCGGCCCCGCCTTGTTCCACGTGGAACCTTTCTCGAGCCATCGCCGCGTGACATTGCATCCCCAGCCCCAATGGCTCGACCGCATCCGCCGTGCCAACGCGCCGACGGCAACACGCCCACCCCCCTCGCGACCGACCCCGCACAACCCTAAGGCGGCGGCCACGCGAACGCCGCTGCTGCCCGCCCGTCACGACGCCCGCTTCGCGCTGGCGCACCCAACCAGCCGGCCCGCCACGCCGGTCCAGCCAGCCAGCAGGCTCTCGCAACCATTCACGTCTTCAACGCAGCCACGGCTTCTCTCGACGACACGCCGCCCACTGGCACGATGACCGCCCGCCCGAGGCCTATACTTCGCCCTCCGCACCCTCCCCGCTTCCACCACCGCCCCGCCCATGTCCCAATACGTCTACTCCCTGCTCCGCGTCGGCAAGGTCGTGCCGCCCAAGCGGCAGATCCTCAAGGACATCTCCCTCTCCTTTTTCCCGGGCGCCAAGATCGGCCTGCTTGGCCTCAACGGCTCGGGCAAATCGACGCTCATCAAGATCATGGCGCAGGTCGAGAAGGACTTCGACGGCGAAGCGATCCCCATGCCGAACCTGCGCATCGGCTACCTGCCGCAGGAACCCGAACTCGACGCCGCCAAAACCGTGCGCGAAGAGGTCGAGTCCGCCCTCGGTGAGGTGATGCAGGCGAGGCAGCGCCTCGAAGAGATCTACGCCGCCTATGCCGAACCCGACGCCGACTTCGACAAACTGGCCGAGGAGCAAGCCAAGTACGAGGCGATCATCGCCGCCAGCGGCCAAGATGCCGACACACAGCTTGAGGTTGCCGCAGATGCCCTGCGTCTGCCGGCGTGGGACGCCAACATCGGCCACCTGTCCGGTGGCGAGAAGCGCCGCGTGGCGCTGTGCAAGTTGCTACTCTCCAAGCCCGACATGCTGCTGCTCGACGAGCCGACCAACCACCTCGATGCCGAATCCGTCGAATGGCTCGAGCAGTTCCTGGTGCGCTTTCCCGGCACCGTGGTCGCCGTGACCCACGACCGTTACTTCCTCGACAACGCCGCCGAGTGGATCCTCGAACTCGACCGCGGCCACGGCATTCCGTGGAAAGGCAACTACTCCAGCTGGCTTGAGCAAAAGGACAACCGCCTCAAGCAGGAAGAGGCGTCCGAATCCGCGCGCCAGAAGACCATCGCCAAGGAACTCGAATGGGTGCGGCAGAACCCGAAGGGCCGCCAAGCCAAGTCAAAGGCGCGTCTGGCCCGCTTCGAGGAACTCAATTCTGCCGAGTACCAGAAGCGCAACGAGACCAATGAGATCTTCATCCCGGTGGCTGAGCGTCTCGGCGACAAGGTCATCGAATTCAATGGTGTAACCAAGTCCTTCGGCGACCGCCTGCTCATCGACAACCTCAGCTTCAACGTGCCGCCCGGTGCCATCGTCGGCATCATCGGCCCCAACGGCGCCGGCAAATCGACCCTGTTCCGCATGATCACCGGGCAGGAAGCGCCCGACTCGGGCGAGGTGGTGGTCGGCCCGACGGTCAAGATGGCCTACGTCGACCAGAGCCGCGACGACCTCGACGCCAAGCAGACCGTGTTCGACCTGCTCGCGCAGGGCCGCGACCTGTTGCAGATCGGCAAGTTCGAGATGCCCTCGCGCGCCTACATCGGCCGCTTCAACTTCAAGGGCGCCGACCAGCAGAAACCGGTCGGCACGCTATCCGGCGGCGAGCGCGGGCGCCTGCATCTGGCCAAGACGCTGATGGCCGGCGGCAATCTGCTGTTGCTCGACGAACCCTCCAACGACCTCGACGTCGAGACGCTGCGCGCGCTCGAAGACGCATTGCTCGAATTTGCCGGCTGCGTGCTGGTGATCAGCCACGACCGCTGGTTCCTCGACCGCATCGCCACCCACATCCTCGCCGCCGAGGGCGACAGCCAGTGGACCTTCTTTGCCGGCAACTACCAGGAGTACGAGGCCGACAAGGTGCGCCGACTGGGCGAGGAGGGCGCCAAGCCGCGGCGCATCCGTTACAAGCCGATCGCCCGCTGAGCCTGCCCGAGACACCCATGGACCGCGATCCCAAACCCCAGGTCACGCCCTTGCCGGAATTGCCCGCCCAGACGGGTGGCGCCCGCAAGCCGTTGAATAAATTGATTCTTCATCTCGAAGAGGCTGGGTTTTGTTTCATGCCGGGCGCCGAGATGCGGGCCAATCTGGCAGCCCGCGACCCCGCCTGGGACACCGATTGGCAGGCCTTTGCAAGCAGTTGGGGCGATCTGGCGCTGGACCGTTACATGGCCGATGGCGGGCGCTACCGGCGCCGGCGTTACGCCACGCTCAGCGCCGCCCCTGCGGGCGAGGTCGCCATCGAGCCGCACCAACCGCACTACCAGAGCCTCGACTACAACCGCCTCAACGGCGGCGTGGCGCGCTACTTCGAGCCCATCCTCGACAGCGTTCTGGCCGGCCCCACCCTGCAAGCCGTGATCGGCTACGGTCGCGACATCTTTGCCGCCCTGCACCCGGAGCAGGCCGCGCACATCGAAGTGCACCAGTTCCGCATCGAAGCCCGACTCGATGCCGCCGGCCGGCCAACGCCCGAGGGCATCCACCGCGACGGCGTCGATTTCGTTCTGGTGATGATGGTCCGCCGCGAGAACGTCGAGAGCGGCACCACCGAGACCTTTGACTTGGGCGGCAACCGGCTTGCCGCCTTCACGCTGACCGACCCCGGCGATGCCGCTCTGGTCGACGATCAGCGCGCCCTCCATGGCGTCACGCCGATCGTTCCGCGCGACCCCACGCAGCCGGCCTGGCGCGATGTGCTCGTCGTCACCTACCGTCGAAAGCCGCTCAAACCGGACCTTCGCCCCCAGCCTTCGCAACCGGTGGATTGACATCGGTCGCGCCAAAGATTGCGGCGTAAGCCGTGTAAAGCGTCGCCACCATCAGCGGCACCCAAATCAACAAGCCCATCATCGCCGGCAGGCTCGCTAGCAGAAGCAGCGCAAAAGCGGCCAGACCATTGGCCAGACAGGCGCGCCAATTGAACAGGCAGGCGGCCAGACTGTATCGCATCGCCGACCACGCGCGCATGCGCCGGAACACCACCAGCGCCGGCGCGAACCACATGAGCATGGTCGCCGGCACCGACAGCAAAAACACCAGAATCAACATTGGCAAAGCCTCGCGGGCCGTCCCGGCGGTAGCCGGCAATTGCCCACCTCCATTCGACATGCCATCGAGCAAACCCGGAACCGCCGTGCCGAGCAGGAGGAGCAAGCCCAACTGCATGCCGGTGTACGCCAAACCCAACTGCAGCAAGGCCGCCAAAGAGCCGCCCAAAGCTTCTTTCACCGGAGCGAGGGCTGGCGCAACCCCGGCCAGTTGGTGGGACACCAGCAGCAGCGCCGCCAGCAGCGCCGGAGACAAAACATAGAGCAAGACATTGCCGACCGCCGGCAACATCGAGGCGAACAGCGCGAAGGCGAACAAGGCACCGGTAAGCGCCAACCAAGCCAGCGGCCGACGCAGCAACAAGGTGAAACCAGCGCCGAGCCAGCGCAACCCGTCAGCAAACCGCAAGGGTTCCGCGTGGCTCACGGCAGTGGCGGGAGCGGACCGTTGCGGTGCACCCGCAACAAGCGTTCGAAGTGGCCCGGATCTTTGGCGTGGGTCATCTCGCCCGCGCGCGGCAGATGAAAATCGCACAAGCGCGACAACCAGAAGCGCAAGGCCCCGGCCCGCAACATGACCGGCCACAAGCACCTTTCCACGTCGGTGAACGACCGCACCCCGGCGTAGGCCGCGAGAAACGCATTGGCGCGCCCCGCATCCACCGCGGCCTCGCTGGCAAGACACCAATCGTTGAGCGTCACCGCGACGTCAAACAGCCAGACATCGGTGCAGGCAAAGTAGAAATCGATCAGACCGCCGACCCGCGTGTCCTCGAACAGGACGTTGTCGCGAAAGAGGTCGGCGTGGACCACGCCGCGCGGCAATTCGGCGGCTCGCACCGCATCCTGATAGTCCAACTCGCTGCGCAGCAAATCGCGCTGGGGGGGATCGAGGAAGCGGTCGATCAGTCCCGCCGCCTCATGCCACCAACGCGGCCCGCGCGGATTGTCCATCTGCATGCCGAAGTCGGCCCCGGCAAGATGCATGCGCGCCAGGCTTGCGCCGACTGCCGCGCAATGAATTGTTTCCGGCGTATCAACCGAAGCACCGCGCAGGCGGGTGACGATGCATGCCGGACGGCCATTGACCATCGTCAGCGTCCGGCCGCGGCGGTCCGCCACCGGCGCCGGACAACTCACGCCGCGTGCCGCCAGATGTGCCATCAGCCCCAGGTAGAAGGGCAACTCGGCCACGCTCAGTTTCTCGAACAGAGTCAAAACAAAGCGACCGGCCTGCGTGTCGAGAAAGTAATTGGTGTTCTCGATGCCGGCCGCGATGCCCTCGAGCCCTACCAGCTCGCCGATGTCATAGCCCGACAACAGCGATTCCGCCTCGGCGCGACTCACCGGCGTAAATACCGACACGTCAGATTCCGTAGCCGATGTCTGGTCGCCGCAGCGACCGCGCCAGAGCGGTCATGCGAAACGCCTCAGAACTGATAAATGCGCCACTGCGCCGGAGCATTCATCGGCAAGGGACCGTCGTGACGCATGAAACGACCATCGCCAGTGTTGTCGATGAGGTAGTACGGCGGCCCCAATCGTGGCTTGACCCGGACCATGTAGACCCGGCCATCCCTACGATACTCCTCGTACGTCGTGTCGCCGTCGGTGCGGATGCGAATCTCAGGCTCATCCGGGCCGCTGGCCGGCGAGATGAGCGGCACCGCGCCGTCATCGTCCGGAACCTCGATCAGTCCCGGTGGTGTAGGCGCCGCAGGGTTCCGCGCTGCCGCCGCCCATGCGCTACAAGGCAACAAGCACACTGCGAGAAAAACCGTCAGAAAGCGCGTCGGGGTCATTGCTTGCGAGGGTCCGAATCTCCATGGATAGTAGCACGCGCGCCCCCGGCCGCTCCCTGTCCCGCACTGGGTCCCGCACTGGGGCCGCGCCCGGAAGCGCCACCCATCCGAACGCGCGGAAACCATTGAACGTCCCCACGCTGTAGCGTTCACAACCGATCCGCAAGCCCTGCGGTTCAAGTCCGACACATCGCCATCCCCTGCCGACACCGCCCATGGACCTCACCGCCCTCCGCCGCGACTACCGCCTCGCCAGCCTCGACGAGGCTGACATCCGTCCCAACCCGCTCGACCAGTTCCGCATCTGGTTCGACGAGGCGCTGCGCGCTGAACTCGACGAGCCCTATGCCATGACATTGGCCACGGTCGATGCCGGCGGCCAACCCTCGGCGCGCATCGTTCTGCTGCGAGGTGTGGATGACCGCGGATTTGCCTTCTTCACCAACTATGACAGCCGCAAGGGCAACGAGTTGGCCGGTCAGCACCGCGCCGCGCTGCTGTTCTACTGGGCGCCGCTGGAGCGGCAGGTGCGGGTGGAAGGGCGCGTGGCCAGGGTCAGCGACGCTGACTCCGACGACTACTTCACACGCCGTCCGCGCGGCAGCTGCATCGGCGCTTGGGCAAGCCCGCAGAGCGCCGTCATCCCGGACCGGCAATGGCTGGAACAGCGCGTCGCCGATTTCGACCGCGAGCACGGCGACAACGTCCCGCGACCGCCCAACTGGGGCGGCTACCGACTGCTACCCGAGCGCTACGAGTTCTGGCAGGGGCGGGAGAGCCGCCTGCACGACCGGCTGGTCTTCCGGCGCGAGGGCGCGGACTGGCAGACCGAGCGGCTGGCGCCCTGGGCCGATCAAACCAGCCGCAGGTGCCGCGCAACACCCCACAGCGCCCACGCCGCCAGCAGCAGCCCCGCTGCGCGTCGCAACCCCGACCGCCGCCATACGCTCCAACGTGCGGTCGAGCCGATGAGCCAGACGTTCGGCAAGGTGCCAAGGCCAAACACCGCCAGCGTCAGCGCGCCCTGCGGGCCGGACCCGCTAGCCAGCGCCGTCACCACCAGGCTGTAAACCAGACCGCACGGCAGCCAGCCCCAGACCATGCCGGCGAGGAGCGCCTTGGCCGGCGTATCGGCCGGCAGCAGGCCCGGCAGATATGCCGCCAGCGACTTCCACACCCCGCCGCCCAGCGCCTCGATGTGGCGCAAGCCACGCCAAAGGTCGGCCAGATAGAGCCCGACCGCCAGCAGCATGCCCTGCGCCAGCCACCAGAGGGCTTGTTGCACCGGCAAGATGCGGTCGGCGAAAAGGGCTACCTCACCCACCGTGCCGGCGATGCCACCGATCAGGGCATAGCTGCCGATGCGCCCGGCGTGGTGGCACAGCAACAGTTGCCAGCGGCCGCCCCCGCGCGCCGTGAGCATGCCGGCGATGCCGCCGCACATGCCGGCACAGTGGCCGCCCCCGAGCAGGCCGGCAAGCAGCGCGGCGGTCAGCCCGGCGTCAGTGCCCATGGCCCTGCAGGCGAGTGCGCGGCCACAACCACGCCAGCAACAACAGCGTCGGCACCACCGACACCGTGCTCAGCACAAAGAACCCGGCATAGCCCCAGGCCTCGGCCATCCAGCCCGACGCACCGCCGAGCAGCTTGCCCGGCAGATTGGCCAAGGAGCTGAGCAGGGCGTATTGCGTCGCCGTGTAGTTGCGGTCGGCGAGCGAGGACATGAAGGCCACCAGCACGGTGCCGGCAAAACCCTGCGCCAGGTTGTCGCCGCAGATGGTCAGCACGAACACCCACAGTTCGCCCGGATGCTGGGTCATCAGCACGAACAGCAGGTTGGAGACGCTGACCGCCACCGCCGCCACCACCAGCGGCCCGCGCAGGCCAAAGCCTGCCACCGCCACGCCACCGAGAAAGGTCCCGGCGATACCCACCCAGACGCCGATGAGTTTGGACACCGTGGCGATCTGGCTCTTGTCGAAACCGCTGTCCACGTAAAACGGCCCGGCCACCACACCGAGCATCTGGTCGGGCATTTTGAACAGGCCCACAAACGCCAGCAGCGCCAGCGCGAGCAGCACGCCGTTGCGGCCGAAGAACTCGCGGAAGGGACCGACGAAGGTCTCGGCAAGACCCCGCTGCAGGGGTGGCGCGAGATGCGGCTCGCGCGCCAGCAGCACCGCAACGAGCGGGAGCAACATGAGCGCCGCCATCAGCATGTAGGCCGCTGCCCAACCGGCGAGGTCGGCCAGGTACAGCGCACCGGCACCCGAAGCGATCAGCGCCAGCCGGTAGCCCAGCGTGTAGGTGGCGGCGAGCGCCGCCTGCGCCTCGATGGGTGCAATCTCGATGCGATAGGCATCGACCACCGTGTCCTGTGTCGCGCCGGCCAGCGCCACCAGCCCCACCAGCGCGACAAAGACGGTGATCGAGGCCTGCGGCCCGGTCGCCGCCATGGCCAGCAGCGCCGCCGCCAGCAGCGCCTGACTCAGCAGCATCCAGCCACGCCGGCGGCCGAGACGGCCGAAAAGCGGCACGGAGAACCGGTCCAGCAGCGGCGCCCAGACGAACTTAAAGACGTAGAACAGCGTGGCGTAGCTGATCAGGCCAATGGCGCCGAGGTCATACTGCGCCTCGCGAAGCCAGATCGAGAGCGTGTAGCCGACCAGCAGGAAGGGCAGCCCGCAGCCAAAACCCAGGAAGAACAGCGTCGCCGCCGAGGGCGTGGCAAAAGCCGAGGCGATGCCGCGCCAGGCTGCCGCGAGCGCCTTCATCCCAGCGTGCCCTCGTAGTCGACCAGCAGCGGCGCATGGTCGGAGAACTTGCGGTCCTTGTAGACCGAGCCGGCACGCGCCAGCGCCGCGATGCCCGGCGTGGCGATCTGGTAATCGATGCGCCAACCCACGTTCTTGGCGTAGGCCTGACCGCGGTTACTCCACCAGGTGTAGGCGGTCTCGCCGGCGTCCGGGTAGAGGCGCCGATACACGTCGACCCAGCCCAGTTCATCGAAGACCCGGCTGAGCCAGGCCCGCTCCTCGGGCAGGAAGCCGGAGTTCTTGAGATTGCCCTTCCAATTCTTGAGGTCGATCTCCCGGTGGGCGATGTTCCAATCGCCGCAGAGGATGACCTCCTGCCCGCTGCGCGCCAGACCCTCCAGCGCCGGCCAGAAGCGCTCCATGAACGAGAATTTGGCTGCCTGACGCTCCGCCGAGCTGGACCCAGACGGCAAGTAAAGACTCACCACCGAAAGCTTGCCAAAGTCCGCCTGCAGATAGCGCCCCTCGGCGTCGATGTCGGCAATGCCGAGCCCGCTGATGACACGATCCGGCTCGCGCCTGCTGTAAATGCCGACACCGCTGTAGCCCTTCTTCTCCGCCGCATGGAACACCGAGGCGTAGCCGGTCGGCAGCCGCAGGTCTTCGCCGATGTCGGCCTCTTGCGCCTTGATCTCCTGCACGCAACAGACGTCCGCGCCCGAGCCGACCAGCCACTCGAAGAAACCCTTGTCACGCGCCGAGCGGATGCCGTTGAGGTTGGCGGAGACGATACGCATCGGGGGGGCATGTGAGTTCGGGGGGCGTTTGCGCGACAATGGCGCGATGACTGCGAAGAATCATACCGCCGCCGCCTTCATCGACGACGCAATTGCTGCAGGCGCCATCC
>VEQZ01000041.1 GCA_018882975.1 Rhodocyclaceae bacterium
ATGCTGCGGCGGTCGCGATAAAGCGGGCGTTGCTTGCGGAGGCGGACAGGTTCAGCACACCGGTGACCGTCGCAAAAGTCACGACGTCGCCATTCGCCAAGCCCGCGAGGTTCACGCTGTCGGATTCCGTGCCCTTGAAATCCAGCACGGTGTCACTGCCCAAGAGGATGAACGTGTCCGCGCCCGCGCCACCGGCAAGGGTGTCGTTGCCGGCACCGCCCGCAAGCGTATCGGCACCGCCACCTCCTGCGAGGGTGTCGCTTCGTGCGGAGCCGGTCAGGTTCTTGCCGGTGGCGCTCGTATTCGTGACGCGGAAGCCCGCGCTACCGGTCGCCGCCGTCAGATTGACGGCAAAACCGGCGCTGGTGAGGTTCACGACGCCGCCGTTGTTGGCCGTGGCCGATGTTGCGGTCCAATTGGCACCAACCGTCGCGTTGACCGTGGCGCCGGCACTCACTACCAAGACGTCGGCACCGCCATTGCCAAGGTCGGTGATGGTGTCGGTGCCGGATGTGATGTTGAACAGGTCGATGCCGGCCCCGCCAGTCAGCCCGTCGCTGCCACCGCCGCCGTCAAGCGTCTCGTTGCCGCCGCTGCCGCTCAGGATATCGTCGAAGTTGGAGCCGATCAGTCGTTCGATGCTGATCAGGGTATCGGCGCCCCCGGCACCCACGACTTGCGCACCAGAAATCGCCAGACTCACTGAGACGCCTGCGCCGGCATCGGTATAGCTGGCGGCATCGAACCCGTCGCCCCCGTCGAGGATGTCGTCGCCGCTTCCGCCGCTCAGCGTGTCGTCACCGGCAAATCCTCGCAGATCGTCAGCACCGCCGGTGCCGGTGATCAGATCGTCGCCGCTCAGCAGCACCACTGCAATGGCATCCAAAGCCGCACCGTCGCCACTATTCCCCTCCTCCACGAACCGGGTGAGCGCCGCGGCCAGCGATGGCAAGTCGCCACTCCCCGCGTAGTCGACGACGTAGTCAGGCTGATCGAGATTGCCGCCGGACGCGTACCGGTAGCCGAAGGAGAGGTTGCTGAAAACGCCCCCAAAGGCGTAATCGCTGTTGATTGTCACGCCCGCCTGACTGCTGAAGACCAGGCGATTCCCGTCCGCCTCCGTGTCGTTGACTCCACGACTCGTCGACTCGTCACGGAACTGCGTGATACGGCCGCTGAAGGTGCCATCGCCTTGCACCACGATGTTGGCCACGTAGAGGTCCGTATTGAACTCATCGACAAGTCGGGGATCCGCGCCGCCGTAGCTGTCGATTTCTTGTCCGTTGCCGGTTTCGGATCTGCTCAACACCGTGACCACCGAGCGGTCCTGCAAAGGCTGGACGTCGATGGTGCCCTCGCCGCGCACACTTTTTTCAGTCAACAGCACCCCAGCGGTGGTGAAACCGTTTCCCGCGTAGGTATATGAAGTTACGCGCGGTGCAGCCCCCGAGAGACCCGTACCATTGAGCGTCACCGAAAGTTGGCTTATACCGGTGATGCCCTGTTCATCCGCGGGTTCGAACAGAGTGAGTGTGCCGGAAACCCTCGTGGCACTGACGTCCGTCGCCGCGCCTTGAAAACGGCCAACAGCACCGCCGGTCAGAAGCGCTCGGGCAGCCGCAGGCACACCTTCCACGTAGTCCGCATCATTGACGATGTCCGAGATCAACCCATACGTCAGCGGCCGCCCGGACGCATCACGGAGCGGCCGCCCGTCCGACCCGAATTGCAGGTACATCAGACTGTCGGTCAGGTTTCGCGCGAGGTCACGCCAGTTGGCGCATTGGACAATAGCCATACTCGTAATCCATGGAGCGTGTGGTGATGCGCTAGGCTAACACGGCCCCTGAGAAGACTCGTTCCTAAATCGCGCAACGCCTCGGCAGCAGTTCGCAGGCCCCCACCGTGCCGGGCGTCCGACGCCTGCGCTGCCCGCGTACCGTCGGGCGCGCGCGGCAGAGCGGCCGGTGTCGCCAGCCGCAACACCAGCGAGCCAGTGTTACTCGGCTTGCGGTGTACGGTCGGCGGACCGGCTCAAAGCAAAGCGTCGTCTACGGCGAAACCTGCGGGTGCGCCCTATCCGCCCCGCTCTGCAGCCGGTTCAACGCCGACAGATACGCCTTGACTGAGGCGACGACGATGTCGGTGTCTGCGCCCTGCCCGTTCACCACACGCCCGCCTTTGGACAGCCGCACCGTGACCTCGCCCTGCGCGTCGGTGCCAGCGGTGATGCTGTTGACCGAGTAGAGCAACAGTTCGCTGGCGCTCTGCACCACCGTCTCGACCGCCTTGAAGGCTGCATCCACCGGGCCGCCGCCCTGTGCATCGCTGGTCTTCTCGACACCGCCGACCGAGAGCACCAGCCGCGCGTGTGGCACCTCGCCGGTCTCGGAAGCCACCCGCAAGGAGACGAGTTTCAAGTGCTCGTCCTCGGGCGTGACCGCCTCGTCGGACACCAGCGCCTGCAGGTCCTCGTCGAAGATCTCGCGCTTCTTGTCGGCGAGGTCCTTGAAACGGGCGAAAGCAGCGTTGAGCGCCTCCTCCGAGTCGAGCTTGATGCCCAACTCCTCCAGCCGCGAGCGGAAGGCATTGCGGCCGGACAGCTTGCCCAAAGTGAGTTTGTTCGTGGTCCAGCCGACGCTCTCGGCGCTCATGATCTCGTAGGTCTCGCGGTGCTTGAGCACGCCGTCCTGGTGGATTCCGGACTCGTGCGCGAAGGCGTTGGCGCCGACCACCGCCTTGTTGGGCTGCACCGGGTAGCCGGTAATCTGGCTCACCAGCTTGGACGAGGGCACGATCTGCCGCGTGTCGACGCGGGTGTCGCAGCCGAACACGTCCGGCCGCACCTTGACCGCCATCACCACCTCTTCCAGCGACGCATTGCCGGCGCGCTCGCCGAGGCCGTTGATGGTGCACTCGACCTGACGCGCGCCAGCCTGCACGGCGGCCAGCGAATTGGCCACCGCCATGCCGAGGTCGTTGTGGCAGTGCGTCGACCAGATGACGGTGTCCGAGCCCTCGACGCGCTCTATGAGTTCCCGAATGCGGTCACCCCAGAGGTTGGGGATGCTGTAGCCGACCGTGTCCGGCACGTTGAGCGTTCTGGCGCCAGCCTTGATCGCCGCCTCGAACACGCGGCAGAGGAAGTCCATGTCCGAGCGCACCGCGTCCTCGGCCGAGAACTCGACGTCGTCGGTGAACTTGCGGGCGAACTTGACCGCGGCGACGGCCGCCTCCACCACTTGTTCGGGCTGCATGCGCAGCTTCTTCTGCATGTGGATGGGCGAGGTGGCGATGAAGGTGTGGATGCGCTTGCGCGGTGCCGGCGCGATGGCATCCCCGGCCGCCTGGATGTCGCGCTCGGTGGCGCGCGCCAGCGAGCAGACAGTCGACTCGCGGACCACCTCGGCCACCGCGCGGATGGCCTCGGCGTCGCCCGGACTGGCGGCGGCGAAGCCGGCCTCGATGATGTCGACGCCGAGCTTCTCCAGTTGGCGCGCGATGCGCACCTTCTCCTCGCGGGTCATGGCCGCGCCGGGGCTCTGCTCGCCGTCGCGAAGGGTGGTGTCGAAAATGTACAAACGGTCATTCATGTTGTTTGCTCTCTTGCCGGTCGGCCGGCGTTTCTGGTGTCCAAAAACAAAAACCCGCCGGACTCTGGCCAGCGGGTCTATGTACTACGTGATTCGAGATTCAGCTATTGGCGGAGGGTCTGTCGGCGGGCCAGCGCCGCAGGATCCAGGGGGTGAGGAACCCGGATAGGACATACAGGCTGAATAGGGCGAAGAGGACCATTGGTGGATAGTATGACACCAGAAGAAGGCCCAGCACAGCAATCGGCAAAACCATGAATGGCACATTGAAGCGCAAGTGCACCACCTTGAAACTGTAGTAGCGCAGGTTGCTGACCATCAGCACGCCAGCGGCGAGCGTGACGCACCAGGCCAGCCAGCGCACCTCGGTGCCGGGCAACTCGAAATAGTCATCGACCAGCCAAAGGAAACCGACCACCATCGCCGCCGCCGCCGGGCTCGGCAATCCGACAAAGAACCGCTTGTCGGTGGTGCCGATCTGCGTGTTGAAGCGCGCCAGTCGCAGCGCCGCGCCGGCGCAGTAGATGAAGGCCGCCACCCAGCCGAGCTTGCCCATCGGCTTGAGCGCCCAAACATACATCACCAGCGCCGGCGCCACGCCAAAACTGACCATGTCGGAGAGGCTGTCGTACTCGGCCCCGAAGGCGCTTTGCGTGTGCGTCATGCGCGCCACCCGGCCGTCCAGCCCGTCGAGCACCATGGCGACGAAGATCGCCACCGCAGCCGCCTCGTAGCGGCCGTTCATGGCCTGCACGATGCTGTAAAAGCCGGCGAACAGCGAGGCGGTGGTCAGCAGGTTGGGCAGCAGGAAGATGCTGCGGCCGAACGGCCGCCGCGGGTCGCCATTGCGACGCTGCCACTTCACGGCGCGGCAAACTCTGCGAGCACCGTCTCGGTCGCGCTGACTTTCTGGCCGATGACGACACGCGGTACGGCATCGGCCGGCAGGTAGACATCGACGCGCGAACCGAAACGGATGAAGCCGTAGCGCTCGCCAGCCACCACCGCCTGACCCGGCTGCACGTAGCAGAGGATGCGGCGGGCGATCAGCCCGGCCACCTGCACCAGCGTCACCGTGCCGCGCGGCGTGTCGAGCAGCACCGCGTTGCGCTCGTTCTCAAGCGAGGCCTTGTCGAGGTCGGCGTTGACGAACTTGCCGGGGAAATACTCGACAGCACGCACCGTGCCGCCCACGCTCACCCGGTTGGAGTGCACGTTGAACACGTTCATGAACACGCTGATGAGCAGCGCTGGCCGGTCGGCATGCGGGTCGTGCGCCTGCACCACCTTGACGATGCGCCCGTCGGCCGGCGACAGCACCAGACCGTCTCCCGCCGGCACCTGCCGCGGCGGATCGCGGAAGAACTGCAGCACGAAAACGGCGATGACCCAGAACGCCACCGAGGCGGCGAAGCCGTAGATGAGCCACGTCGCGACAGCCAATAGCAGGCTGCCGCCGACAAAGGGCCAGCCCTCGCGGGCGATCAGGGGATGTGGCCAAGGAGTCGGAGTCATGCGCCCCTACTGACGTTTGCCGAGTTCATGGTTGGCGAGCCGGACGTGCCGCAACCGGCCACGGCGTCAAGCCGCGGCCGTCACGCACGGTGCTCAGTTCTTCGACTGGTCGACCAGCTTGTTCTTGGCGATCCACGGCATCATCGCGCGCAACTGGGCGCCGACCTGCTCGATCGGATGCGCGGCGTTGAGGCGACGGCGGGCGGTCATCTCGGGATAGTTGGTGCGGCCCTCGAGGATGAAGCGCTTGGCATATTGGCCGTTCTGGATGTTCTCAAGCGCTTCGGCCATGGCGATGCGCGCCTCGGTGCCGATCACTTGCGGGCCGGTCACGTACTCGCCGTACTCGGCGTTGTTCGAGATCGAGTAGTTCATGTTGGCGATGCCGCCCTCGTACATCAGGTCGACGATCAGCTTCATCTCGTGCAGGCATTCGAAGTAGGCCATCTCGGGCGCGTAGCCAGCATCGACCAGCGTCTCGAAGCCTGCCTTGATCAGTTCGACACAGCCGCCGCACAGCACAGCCTGCTCGCCGAACAGGTCGGTCTCGGTCTCTTCGCGGAAGGAGGTCTCGATCACGCCACCCTTGGTGCCACCGTTGGCTGCGGCGTAGGACAGCGCGATGTCGCGCGCTTTGCCTGACGCATCCTGATAAACGGCGATCAGCGAGGGCACGCCGCCGCCTTTGAGGTACTCGGAGCGCACGGTGTGGCCGGGGCCCTTGGGCGCGACCATCATGACGTCGATGTCCTTGCTCGGCACGATCTGGTTGTAGTGGATGTTGAAGCCGTGGGCGAAGGCCAGCGCGGCGCCCTGCTTGAGGTGCGGGGCGATGTCGGCGTGGTAGATGCCGGCCATGGTCTCGTCGGGCAGCAGCACCATGACCACGTCGGCGCCCTTGACCGCCTCGGCGATGTCCTTGACGGTGTGACCGGCGCCCTCGGCCTTGGCCCACGACGAGCCCTCGCGACGCAGCCCGACGGTGACTTTGACACCGGAATCCTTCAGGTTGGCGGCGTGCGCGTGGCCCTGCGAGCCGTAACCGACGATGGTGACGCTCTTGCCCTTGATCAGCGAGAGGTCGGCGTCCTTGTCGTAATAGACCTTCATGTTTGTTCCTTTTTTACCAATGGCTTGCGCCGTCTGTTTAAGTTGCTTTGCGAATCGCTGCGCGGCGGGGGCACCGCCACACCAGAGCCCGGCTCAGCCGACCCTGAGGATGCGCTGGCCGCGACCGATGCCCGACGCGCCGGTGCGCACCGTCTCGAGGATGGCGCCTTGGTCGATGGCCTCGATGAAGGCATCGTGCTTGGTCACCGGGCCGGTGAGCTCGATGGTGTAGGTGTCGTCGGAGACGTCGATGACGCGGCCGCGGAAAATGTCGGCGAGGCGCTTCATCTCCTCGCGCTCCTCGGCCGTGCTCGCGCGCACCTTGACCAGCATCAGCTCACGCTCGATGTGGGCACCCTCGGTCAGGTCGACCAGCGAGACGACATCGACCAGTTTGTTGAGCTGCTTGGTGATCTGCTCGATGACGTCGTCCGAACCCACGGTGACGATGGTCATGCGCGACAGGGTCGGGTCCTCGGTGGGTGCCACGGTGAGCGATTCGATGTTGTAGCCGCGCGCGGAGAACAGGCCGGCCACGCGCGACAGCGCGCCGGATTCGTTTTCCATGAGCATGGAGATGATGTGACGCATGGTTGCTGCCTTTACACCAGAATCATTTCGGAGAGGCCCTTGCCGCCCGGGACCATCGGATAGACGTTCTCGGTCTGGTCGGTACGGAAATCCATGAACACCAGACGGTCCTTGAGCTTGAAAGCCTCGCGCATGGCGCCATCGATGTCTTCGGGCTTCTCGATCAGCATGCCGACGTGGCCGAAGCTCTCGGCGAGCTTGACGAAGTCGGGCAGCGCGTCCATGTACGACTCCGAATAGCGGTTGCCGTAGAAGAACTCCTGCCACTGGCGGACCATGCCCATGTAGCGGTTGTTGAGGCTGACAATCTTGAGCGGCAAGTGGTACTGCTTGCAGGTCGAGAGCTCCTGGATGCACATCTGGATGCTCGCCTCGCCGGTGACACAGGCCACCGTGGCGTCCGGGTGGGCGAACTGCACGCCCATGGCGTAAGGCAGGCCGACGCCCATGGTGCCGAGACCGCCAGAGTTGATCCAGCGCAGCGGCTTGTCGAACTTGTAGAACTGCGCCGCCCACATTTGGTGCTGGCCGACATCGGAGGTGATGTAGGCATCGCCACCGGTGACTTCGTAGAGCTTTTCGACCACGGCTTGGGGTTTGATGATCGGGCTGGCGCGGTCGAACTTGAGGCAGTCGCGGCCACGCCACTGGCCGATCTGCGCCCACCAGTTGGCCAGCGCCTCGGCGTCGGGCCTGGTCTTGGCCGCCTTAAGCTTGCCATTGATGGCGTCGAGCACGCTGGCGACATTGCCGACGATGGCGACGTCGACCTTGACCCGTTTGGAGATGCTCGAGGGGTCGATGTCAATGTGGATGATCTTGCGGTTCGGGTCGAAGAAATGTTTGGGGTTGCCGATCACGCGGTCGTCGAAGCGCGCGCCGACGGCGACCAGCACATCGCACAACTGCATGGCCATATTGGCCTCGTAGGTGCCGTGCATGCCGAGCATGCCGACGAACTGCTTGTCGGTCGCCGGGTAGGCGCCAAGACCCATCAAAGTATTGGTGCAGGGGTAGCCGGTGCCGCGCACCAACTCGGCGAGCTTTTCGGCGGCGCCGGAGAGGATCACCCCGCCGCCGGCGTAGACCATCGGCCGCTTGGCCGAGACGATGAGTTCGACGGCGCGGTCGATCGCCAGCGGATCGCCGGCGTCGACCGGCTTGTAGGAGCGCATCGCGATGGTCTTGGGGTACTCGAACTCGCACACCGCCTGCGTGACATCCTTGGGGATATCGACCAACACCACGCCCGGGCGGCCGGTAGTGGCGATGTAGAAGGCCTTCTTCATGGTCTCGGCGAGGTCCCTGACATCGCTGACCAAAAAGTTGTGCTTGACGATGGGCCGTGTGATGCCGACCGTGTCGCACTCTTGGAACGCATCCTGCCCGATGGCATGAGTCGGCACCTGGCCGGTGATCACGACCATGGGGATGGAGTCCATGTGCGCGGTGGCGATACCGGTCACGGCATTGGTCACGCCCGGGCCGGAGGTGACCAGACACACGCCGGGCTTGAGCGTGCAGCGGGCGTAGGCGTCGGCGGCGTGCACGGCGGCCTGTTCGTGGCGCACCAGGATGTGGCGGAAGGCGTCCTGCTTGAAGATCTCGTCGTAGATATTGAGCACCGCCCCGCCCGGATATCCAAAGACGAACTCGACACCCTCTTCGCGAAGGCAGTGGACAACGATCTCGGCACCATTCAACTGCATGGGTCTTTCTCTCAGGTTTTACGGGGTCTCGGCACAACGGGGTGCTGCGCCGCAGCGAACCCGAGACACTAACAACTCGGTTTGGACCGGTCAAGGCGGAGGAGGCCGCAGCGGCTGCGGCGACGCCGCGCGATCGGGAGCGCCAGCGCGCTTTGCTACCATGGCGCGCCCACGTCCGTGCCCTGCGCGCCACCTTGCCTCCCCGCCCCCAAGCCCCCATCGATGCCTTCCTCGCCGGCGCCGAGCGCCGCGCCTGGCTGCACGCGCGGCTGGCGGTGCGCAACGATGATGCCGCGCTGGACATCGTGCAGGACGCCATGATCAAGCTGGTCGAGCACTACGCCGGCCGGCCGGCGGAGGAATGGCCGATGCTGTTCCAGCGCATCCTGCAGAACACCATCCTCGACCATTTCCGCCGCAAGAAGGTGCGTGACAGCTGGACCGTGCTGGTCTCGGCACTGCTGCCGGGCGATCGCGACGACGAGGCGGCCGACGCCGGCGATGCCCTGCTCGAGCGGCTGGCCGGTGAGGGCGGGCACGCGGCTTCGGCCGAGGACGAGGCGGCGCGGCGCGAGCAACTGGTGCAGATCGCCGACGCCTTGGCTGGCCTGCCACTGCGTCAACGCCAAGCCTTTCTGCTGCGTTATTGGGAAGGATGTGACCTCGCCGAGACGGCGGCCGCCATGGGCTGCAGCGAGGGCAGCGTCAAGACGCACTGCTCGCGCGCGTGTCATGCGCTGGCTCAGTCGCTTGCCGACAAAGGCGTGGCAACTTCGTTGAAGCCGGTTTCATGGTCATCCGGCCTGCGGGCCGATCATCTGGAGGACGAGAGACATGACTGACAGGGCCGTGACTGACAGGGCGAAGAAGACGGCGCGCCAGCGCCTGGTCGCCGACCTTGATGCCATCGCCGGACTGGCGCTCGACGCGCGGGTCGCGGCACGCCTGAGCCAGGTGCGCCGGCTCGCGGTGGAACGGCTCGAGGGCGGCGGCGCTTCGGTCAGCGGCCACTGGATGAACTGGGCGCCGGTCGGATTGGCGCTGGTGCTGGTGCTGGTGACCTCGTGGAACCTGCTGATCTTCGGCGGCCAGAGCCTCGACGCCGAGATCCTCGCCGACTCGCTGCCGGTCGATGCCTACCTCGACGCCGATTTCGAGGCTTCGGTGCAGCGCGGCGACGTGCAGCTGCTGGAGAACTGAGCCGTGCACCGCCCGGCATGGCTCCCCTCTGTCCTCGCCAGTTTCTTGGTCTGCGCGGCCACGCCCTCGCTCGCCGGCAACCCGGCTTGGACTGGCCTGAGCCCCGGCGACCAGACCATCCTGCGACCGGTCGAGAAACAGTGGGACGAGCTGCCGGGCCACACACGCGCGCGCTTGCTGCGGCTGGCGCGACGCTACCAGGACCTCAACCCCGAGCAGCAGACGCGGGTACGCGAGCGACTCGCCGACTGGGCGCGGCTCACGCCCGAGCAGCGCGAGCAGGCGCGACGCAACTTCGAAACGCTGCAGCGTTTGACACCCGACCAACAGGAGCGCGTGCGACGCCGCTGGTTGGAGCAGGCGCCGGTGATCGACGAGCCAGTCGCACCATGACGCCGGGCGACGTCGGCGCACTGCCACTGGAGCCGGCCAGCTGGGCGCGCCGCTTGCTGTGCATGGTCTACGAATCGCTGATCGTGCTGGCGCTGGTGCTGGTCGGCGGCTTGGTCGCGGTCGGTCTGCCCGCCAGTGCCGCCGGTGTCGAGGGCCTGCCGCGCCTGGCCCTGCAGGTCTGGATCGGCGGCGTGGTCGGCGCCTATTTTGCCGGCTGCTGGTGGCGTTTTGGCCAGACCCTGGCGATGAAGACTTGGCGCTTGCTGGTCATTTCGGCCGACGGCAGCCCGCTGCGACCGCGCCAGGCGCTTACGCGGCTTGCTGTGGCCGCGCTCACCCTGCCCGTGAGCGTACTCTGGCCGCTGATCGACCGCGAGCGGCTATTCCTCCACGACCGTCTCGCCGGCACGCGCGTTTGGCGCATCAGCAGGTGATCATCAGCGTCCAGGCCACCCTGTAAGCCCCTCCCAGTCGAAGCCTCTCCGTCAGACCCGCTCCACCCGTCGTAGCAGAACCACTGCAGCCGCAATGAATACCGCAGTGGCGGCGCCGGCGCCGACCAGCGGTGGCCAGGCATTCAACTGGCCGAGGTTGTTGCCCACCCGGCTGAGAAAGTAAAAGGCAACACCGAGCAGGATCCCGGCGAACACCTTGAACAGGGTGCCGCCCGCGCGTCCCTGCATGCGCGCGAACGAGAGCGAAAGCAACAACATCGCGACGATCGAGAGCGGATAGAGCGCCTTGGACCAGAGTGCCGTCTCGTAGCGGCCGGTCTGCTGACGGTTGGCACGCAGATGTTGCAGATAGGGCCACAGTTCGGTGGCGGACATGCGGTCCGGCGCCACGGCCATGACCTTGAGGATGCCGGGGCCGAGCCGGGTCTCCCAGCGTTCTTCCGCGACACGCTGAACGGTCACGCCGTCGGCCGAAAACAGGGTCGCTTCGACCTTCTGCAGACGCCAGTACCGAGCGCCGTCGAAACGTGCACTGGCCGCCCGACGAATCGCGCTCAGACGGCCATCGGCGGCGAACTGGTAGATCACCGGCAGCGACATCTCGCCATCCGGGAGCACTCCGGCCAGATTGACGAAGTTGGGGCCGTCCTTGAGCCAATAGCCGCTTCTCATCTGTTGCGCCACCACGTCGTCGCCGCCGAGCCGGAGCTGCCGCGCGTAACGGTCAGCCAGCGGCGCCAGCCATTCGCCGGCCAGCACGCCGACCAGCGCGATGGCCAGCGTCGGCACGGCGAGGATGCGCGCCATTCCCACCACCGAAACGCCCGAGGCGCGAACGATCGTGTATTCCGAACTCGAGGCGATCTGCGCCATCACCAGCAGGCTGCCGATCAGCGTTGCGACCGGTAGCAATTCGTAAAAGTAAGCGGGAAGCAGCAAGCCGGTCAGGCCCATGGCCTCGGTTACGCTGACGCCGCGGCCACTGTCCAGCTGGTCGATCAGGTCGAACAGGCCAAACAGCGCCAGCAATGCCAGACTGACGAGGGAGACGGCACCGTACAGCCGTCCGCCAAGGTCGCGCGACAGCAGCCTCATGCGCGCTGCCTCCAGCGCTTGTAGGCCCCGGTCTGCCAGGCCAGCAATGCGACGACCACCCCGATCAGGGCCAGGTGTACCAGACAGAAACCGGGCCACGGCGCAAGGCGTCCCTGCGCCACCCATGCGTTGGTGACGCTCAGCGCGTTGCTGTAAAGGGCGTAGATCAGAACTGCCAGCGCGAGGTTGATGGATCGGCGCGCACGCGGGTTGACGAAGCCGAGTGGCACCGCCAGCAGCACCAGCAACAAGGAGGCGATCGGCATGTGAAAGCGCCATTGCAGTTCGGCGATGTCGCCGGGGCGGTCCGAGCCAAACAGTGCGAGCGTTTCGGTGGACTTGGCGGTGTTGTTGAAGCCCTGCTTCTCGTAAGGCTGGATCAGGATGTCGGCTTGCTTGAAAAGCGTCATGCGCCAGCTGCCGGGGGTGTTGCCAGACTCGTAGCGATGGCCGTCGCGCAGGACCAAAAAGCGGTCGCCGTTGGCTGCCCGCGTGACATCGCCCGAATGCGCGACAGTGATGCTCTCACCCTGTTCATCTGCCGAGCGGATGAAGACCTCCGCGAGGCTCTGACCGAAGTCGGAAAAACGTTCGACGAAGTAGACTTTGGTGCCGCTCCGTGTCTCCTTGAACACACCCGGCGCCACCAATGCGATCTCGTCGCGCGACTGCAGCTCCGACTGCAGTTCGAGACTGCGCGTCACCGCCCAGGGGCGCACCGCAAGTGTCAGCACCGCAACCAACCCGACGAATGGCAAGGCGAATCGCAGCAGGGGCACGATGAAAGCGCGCAGGGGCATGCCGCAAGCAAACCAGATCACCATCTCGCTGTCGCGGTGGGCTCTGGTGAGCGCCACCAAGGTCGCGATGAAAACGGTCAGCGCCAACACCAGGGGGAACAGGTTGAGCGTCTGGAACGACATCGCCGCCAGCACCGTGTCTACCGAGATGCCACCCCGCGCAGCGCGGTTGAGGAGGCGCACCAGATGGGCGGTGACGATGATGCCGAACAGCACGGCGAACACGCCGAGCGCCACCGAGGCGCACTCGCCACTGATGCGGCGGCTGAACAGGCTGGCGATCAGCGGCTTGCGACTTGCGCGCGGCGTGGCGCCGAGGGTGTTCGGCTCGGCCGCGAGCGTTGCGGCCGAGCCAGTCTCGGCGGGGTCGGTCTTGGCCGGGTCGGTCACAGGCTGCGCACCTTCGCGGGAGCGGGCGCGGGTCCCGCCTATAATCGTCGGAAAAGCCGCGCTTACCAAAAGGAAAAGAGGATGGAATTTAGCACGAGAAGCGGGCGCCCCGAGGCGCTCAAGGCGCAGTGTCTGCTGGTCTTCGCCGAAGCCGGGGGCAAGCTCGGCGCGGCCGCGCGGGCACTCGATGCCAAGCACGGCGGCGTCATCGCCGCGGCGATCAAGCGTGGCGACCTGACTGGCAAATCGGCACAGGTGTTGGCGCTCGCCGACGGCGCCGTGCGCATCGTCGTGGTCGGGCTCGGCAAGGTGGCCGAAGCCAATGAGACAGGCTGGCTCAAGGCCATGCGTGCCGGACTCGATGCGGTGCTCGCGAGTGCTGCGCACGACCTCACCGTCTGCCTCGACGGCCACCCGGTGCGCCGCCGCGACGCCGGCTGGTACGCCAGTCAGATCGCACAGATGGCGCTGCATGCCACGCAGCGGCCGGATCAGATGAAGAGCAAACGCGAGGACCCGCCCAAGCTCGCCAAGATCTCCGTCTGGGCGGAAAGCGAGGCGGACCAGGCGCGCATCGCGCGTGGCCTGCGCCACGGTCAGGCGATCGGCGAGGGTGCCACACTGGCGCGCGAGCTCGGCAACCTGCCAGCCAACGTTTGCACGCCTTCTTATCTGGCCGACCGCGCCGAAGCACTCGGCAAGGAAGCCGGCCTCAAGGTGCAGGTGTTCGACGAGAAGGCCATCGCCAAGATGGACATGGGCTCCTTCCTGTCGGTGGCGCGCGGCAGCGCCGAGCCGCCCCGCTTCATCGTGCTGCGCTATCAGGGCGCGGCCAAGGATGACCCGCCGGTCGCGCTGGTCGGCAAGGGCGTGACCTTTGACACCGGTGGCATCTCGATCAAGCCCTCGGGCGAAATGGACGAGATGAAGTACGACATGTGCGGCGCCGCCTCGGTGTTCGGCACGCTGCATGCCGTCGCGCAACTCAAGCTGCCGATCAACGTGGTCGGCATCATCCCGGCAACCGAGAACATGCCGGGCGGCAAGGCGACCAAGCCAGGCGACATCGTCACCAGCATGTCCGGCCAGACCATCGAGATCCTCAATACCGACGCCGAGGGTCGGCTCATTCTCTGCGACGCGCTCACCTACGCCAAGGAGAAGGTCAAGCCGGTGCTCGCCATCGACATCGCCACCCTGACCGGCGCCTGCGTCATCGCGCTCGGGCACGTCGCGAGCGGCCTCTACAGCAACGACGACAAGCTGGCCAAGGAACTGCTCGACGCCGGTCATGCGGCATGGGACCGTGCCTGGCACATGCCGCTGTGGGACGACTACCAGCAGCAGCTCTCCAGCAATTTTGCCGACATGGGCAATATCGGCGGCCGGCCCGGGGGCAGCATCACCGCGGCGTGCTTCCTGTCGCGCTTCACCCGCGACATGAAGTGGGCGCACTTGGACATCGCCGGCACGGCCTGGGTCTCAGGCAAGGCGAAGGGCGCCACCGGCCGCCCGGTGGGCCTGCTCACCGAATTCCTCATTAGCCGGTCGGGCGGCGACCGCGACGCGGCGTGACGCGCGTCGACTTCTACGCCGGCAGCAGCGACACCGGGCGCACCGTCTTCACGCTGGCGCAGAAGGCGGTGCGTGCGGGCCACCGTGTCTGGGTGCTCGCTCGCGATGCTGCGCACGCCGCCGAGATCGACGCGCGGCTGTGGGCCGACCCGCCGGGCGGCTTTTTGCCACACTGCCGCGACGGGCACGAACTCGCCGCACGCACGCCGGTGGTGGTCGGCCACGACCCGGACGCAGTGCCGCACGACGACATCCTCATCAACCTGCGCGACGACACGCCGGCCTGTTTCAGCCGCTTCGGCCGCCTGCTCGAGGTGGTGGGCAGTGAGCCTGCCGCCGTGCAGGCCGCACGCGAGCGCTACAAGTTCTACCGCGACCGCGGCTATCCGCTGCAGCACCACGACCTAAAGAGCCGAACCTGAGCGGGCACCTGCGGCACACGCGCCGGGAAAAACCTCCCCTGGCACTCACGCTCTCCAGTACAGCAGACCCGAAAGACCGACGATGACCCTTGCCAAGAGTTTCGAACCCGCCGACATCGAGCAGCGCTGGTACCCGCGCTGGGAAAAGAGCGGGTATTTCGCCGCCGGCGTGGATGCCGGCAAGGCAGACAACTTCTGCATCCTGCTGCCGCCGCCCAACGTCACTGGCACGCTACACATGGGCCACGGCTTCAACCAGACGCTGATGGACGCACTGACGCGCTGGCAGCGCATGCGCGGCGCCAACGTGCTGTGGCAACCGGGCACCGACCACGCCGGGATCGCCACGCAGATGGTGGTGGAGCGGCAACTCGAGGCCAAGGGCCTCTCCCGCCATGACGTCGGCCGCGAGAACTTCCTCGAGCGGGTGTGGGAGTGGAAGGCCTACTCGGGCGGCACCATCACCCGGCAGATGCGCCGGCTCGGTGCCTCGTGCGACTGGGACCGCGAGCGCTTCACCATGGACACCGGGCTCTCGACCATCGTCACGCAGAGCTTCGTGCGGCTCTACCGCGAAGGCTTGATCTACCGCGGCAAGCGGCTGGTCAACTGGGACCCCAAACTCGGCACCGCGGTGTCTGACCTCGAAGTCCTGAGCGCCGAGGAAGACGGCCATCTCTGGCACATCCGCTACCCCCTGGCCGACGGACCCGTGGGGGGGATCGATGCGCTGACGGTCGCCACCACCCGCCCCGAGACGCTGCTCGGCGACGTCGCCGTGATGGTGCACCCGGAGGACGAACGCTACGCCGCGCTGATCGGCTCTGAAGTGGAGTTGCCGCTGTGCGGCCGGCGCATCCCGGTCATTGCGGACGACTACGTGGACCGCGAGTTCGGCACTGGCGTGGTCAAGGTCACGCCGGCACATGATTTCAACGACTACGCGGTGGGCCAGCGCCACGGGCTCGACCGCATCGTCGTGCTCGACCTGGCGGGCAACGTGCCGGCCAGCGCGCAGGTGTATGGCGCCGATGGCGCCGCCAAGGACGGCATCGCCCTGCCCGCCCACCTGGCCGGACTCGACCGCTTCGAGGCGCGCAAGCAGGTGGTGGCCGATCTCGAAGCCGCCGGCCTGCTGGAGAGCGTCAAGCCGCACAAGTTGATGGTGCCGCGCGGCGACCGCTCGGGCGTGGTGGTCGAGCCGATGTTGACGGACCAGTGGTTCGTCGCCATGAGCAAGCCGGGCGCGGACGGCAAGAGCATCGTGCAGAAGGCCCTCGACGTGGTGGCCGAGGGGCAGGTGCGCTTTGTGCCGGAGAACTGGGTCAACACCTACAAGCAGTGGCTCAACAACATTCAGGACTGGTGCATCTCGCGGCAGCTGTGGTGGGGCCACCAGATCCCGGCGTGGTACGCGCCCGATGGCCGCGCGTGGGTGGCGCACAACGCCGCCGAGGCGCGCGAGATGGCCGAGCGCGACGGCTACACCGGCGAATTGCGCCGCGACGAGGACGTGCTCGACACCTGGTATTCCTCAGCGCTGTGGCCATTCTCGACGCTGGATTGGACCGGCGACGCGGCCAAGGACGCCGCCAACCCCATGTTGTCGCGCTATCTGCCGTCGAGCGTGCTGGTGACCGGCTTCGACATCATCTTCTTCTGGGTGGCGCGCATGGTCATGATGACCACCCACCTGACCGGCAGGATCCCTTTCCGCGACGTCTATGTGCACGGCCTGATCCGCGACGCGGAAGGCCAGAAGATGAGCAAATCCAAGGGGAATGTGCTCGATCCCATTGATTTGATAGACGGAATTGGCCTGGATGCGCTGATCGAGAAGCGCACCACCGGCCTGATGAACCCCAAGCAGGCCGAGAGCATCGCCAAAAAGACGCGCAAGGAGTTCCCCGAGGGCATCCCGGCCTTTGGCGTCGACGCGCTGCGCTTCACCTTTGCCAGCCTGGCGAGCCCCGGCCGCGACATCAAGTTCGACATGCAGCGCTGCGAGGGCTACCGCAACTTCTGCAACAAGTTGTGGAACGCGACCCGCTTCGTGCTGATGAACTGCCAAACAGAGGATGGCAGCCCCCAGGACTGCGGTCTGGAGCCCTGCGGCAGCCAGCCGGCCGGCGGGGCCTCTGGTGAAAATGGCGGCTGTGGTCCAGGCGGCTACCTGCACTTCTCGCAGGCCGACCGCTGGATCGTCAGCCTGCTGCAGAAGACCGAGGCGGAGATGGACCGCCACCTGCGCGAATACCGCTTCGACCTGGCCGCGCAGACGGTCTATCGTTTCGTGTGGGACGAGTACTGCGACTGGTATCTGGAGCTGGCCAAGGTGCAAATCGCGACCGGCGCACCCGAGCAGCAGCGCGCCACCCGCCGCACCCTGCTGCGCGTGCTCGAGACCACGCTGCGGCTGGCGCACCCGCTCATCCCCTTCATCACCGAGGAGCTGTGGCAGACGGTCGCGCCGCTGTCCGGCCGCGTGGTGGCCGCGGGCGAGTCGATCGCCACCGCGCCCTACCCCGTCGCGCAGCCGGCCAAGATCGACGAGGCCGCCGAGACCTGGGTCGCCGGGCTCAAGGCGATGGTCGACGCGGTGCGCAGCCTGCGCGGCGAGATGGGCCTCTCTCCCGCCGAAAAGGTGCCGCTGGTGGTCGCCGGGTGTCGCGACACGGTGACGGCTTACGCGCCCTACGTGGCGGCGCTGGCGCGTCTCTCCGGCGTCGAAGCAGCTGGTGATGCGCTGCCGGCCTCGCCGGCGCCGGTGCAGGTGGTCGGCGACTTCCGCCTGATGTTGCGCGTCGAAATCGACGTCGAAGCGGAGAAGGCGCGCCTGGGCAAGGAGATCACGCGGCTGGAAGGCGAGATCGGCCGCGCCGAGGCCAAGCTCGGCAATGCCAGCTTTGTCGACCGCGCGCCGCCGGCCGTGGTGCAACAGGAGCGCGAGCGCCTGGCCGGCTTTGTGGCGACGCTGGACAAGCTGCGCGGGCAGTTGGCGCAGTTGGGGTGAGGACGGGCGCCTCGGCACCTGACCGTTTTACACAGTGCCTGACGCGCGGGTCCCACTGATGAGCGAGCCTGCCCGCCACATCCCACGCAAGCGCTTCGGCCAGCATTTCCTGGTGAGCCCGGGCGTCATAGGGCGCATCGTCGATGCGCTCGACCCGAAGCCGTCTGACACCCTAGTCGAGATCGGTCCCGGCCTCGGCGCGCTCACCCTGCCCCTGCTCGAGCGGCTGGATCACCTGCAGGTGGTCGAACTCGACCGCGACCTGGTGGCGCACTGGCAGGCGCACGCGCTGGCCGGAAAGCTCACGGTGCACGCGTCGGACGCACTGGCCTTCGACTTTGCGCGGGTGGGCGAGCGTTTCAAGGTGGCCGGCAACCTGCCTTACAACATCTCGACGCCGCTGCTGTTCCACCTGGCCGACTTCGCGCCGCGCATCGAGCGCATGGTGCTGATGCTGCAGAAGGAGGTGGTCGACCGCATGGTGGCCGAGCCGGGCACAGCAGCCTACGGGCGGCTCTCGGTGGGGCTGCAGGTGCGCTTTGGCATGTACCGGCTGTGCACGGTACCGCCCGGCGCCTTCCACCCGCCGCCCAAGGTCGACTCGGCGGTGGTGGTGATGCAGCCACTGGGCGACGCGGCGCCGCATATCGCCGACCCGGCACGGTTCGACGCGGTGGTGACGGCGGCCTTCGGGCAGCGCCGCAAGACCCTGCGCAACGCGCTGTCCGGTTTGCTCAACGAGGCGCAGATCCGCGCGGCGGGGGTGGATCCGGGATCCAGGGCTGAGCAGGTCGCGCCCGAGGGTTTTGTGGCGCTGAGCGCGATCGGCTGACGCCAAGGTCGATGGCCGGCCGCGTATCGGGCAGATCGCTTAGGGGCTGGGC
>VEQZ01000042.1 GCA_018882975.1 Rhodocyclaceae bacterium
GGCGACCTCTACGTGGTCATCCACATCAAGGAACACGCCGTCTTCAAACGCGACCACGACGACCTGCATTGCGAGATGCCGGTGTCATTCACCACGGCGGCGCTCGGCGGCGAGATCGAGATCCCGACGCTGGACGGCTCGGCGCGCATCAAGATCCCGGCCGAGACGCAGAGCGGGCAGGTGTTCCGCCTGCGCGGCAAGGGCATCAAGGGCGTGCGCAGCCACTCGACGGGCGACCTGATGTGCCACGTGATGGTGGAGACGCCGGTGCGCCTCACCGACCGCCAGAAGGACCTGCTGCGCGAGTTCGAAGCGATCAGCGCCGGCGAGCCTTCGCGGCACAATCCGCGGGCGCAGTCGTGGATGGACAAGGTGAAGGACTTCTTCGGCGGTTGAAAGCTGCTGCAGTCGCCATCCGCGGCGTCACCCGCTGCTCGCTTTCTTGCCTGGCCTCGGGTATGTCCCGGTTGTTGCGCCGAGCTTGGAAACTGCCGTCGTGTCTTGCATCTGGCCATCCTCGCGACGCTTTTCTGTACTCTCGTTGCAATGAAGATCCATGAGTACCAAGGCAAGCAACTGCTGACCCGCTACGGCGTCGACGTGCCGCGCGGCCGGCTGGTTTACACCGCCGCCGAGGCGGTGCAGGCGGCACGAGCGCTGGGCGGCGCGCGCTGGGTGGTCAAGGCGCAGATCCACGCCGGCGGCCGCGGCAAGGGTGGCGGCGTGCGCGTGGTCGACTCAGTCGATGCCGTGGAAGACGCGGCGCACCACATGCTCGGCCACCGCCTTGGCACTGCGCAGACCGGCGCGGCGGGCCAGATGGTGCGGCGCCTGTGGGTCGAGGAAGCGGTGGGCATCGCCCACGAGTACTACCTTGCGGTGGTCACCGACCGCGCCACGCAAAAGCTCGCACTGATCGGTAGCGGCCACGGCGGCATGGAGATCGAGGAGGTCGCGGCGCGCGAACCCGACGCCATCGTGCGCGTCTCGGTCGACCCGCTGGCCGGCCTGAGCGACGCCGACGCCGCGCGTCTGGCGCTGGGCATGGGCGTGCCGGCGGCGCTGCAGTCGCAGGCCGCGACGCTGTTCCGCGCCCTCCTCGCCTGTTACCTCGAGACCGACGCCACCCTGCTCGAGATCAATCCGCTGGTGCAGACGGTGGACGGGCGGCTGGTCGCGCTCGATGCCAAGTTCGATTTCGACGCCAACGCACTCTACCGCCAGGACGACATCAGTGCGCTGCGCGACCTCGACGAAGAGGACCCGCTCGAGGTGGTGGCGCGCCAGCACGATCTGGCCTACATCCACCTCGATGGCAACATCGGCTGTCTGGTCAACGGCGCGGGGCTGGCCATGGCGACCATGGACACCATCGAGCTGTTTGGCGGCCACCCGGCCAACTTCCTCGATGTGGGCGGCGGCGCCACCGCGGCCAAGGTCACCGAGGCGTTCCGCATCATGCTCGCCAACCCGCGTGTCGAGGCCATTCTCGTCAACATCTTTGGCGGCATCATGCGCTGCGACACCATTGCTGAAGGGGTCATCGCTGCCTGCCGCGCGGTGGACCTGCAGTTGCCATTGGTTGTGCGGATGAAGGGCACCAACGAGGACTTGGGCAAGCAGATGCTGGCCGACAGCGGCCTGCCCATCATCCCGGCCGAGAGCCTGGCCGAAGCGGCCGAGCGGGTCGTTGCCGCCGTGCGCCGCGCCGGGAGTCCGGCATGAGCATCTTCATCGACCGCCACACACGTGTCATCACGCAGGGCGTGACCGGCAAGACCGGCGCCTTCCACACCCGCCTCTGCCGTGACTACGCCAACGGTCGCGAGGCCTTCGTGGCCGGCGTGCACCCGCAGCGCGGCGGGCAGGACTTTGAGGGCATGCCGATCTACGCCAGCGTGGCCGAAGCGCGCGCCGCCACCGGCGCGACGGTGAGCGTGGTCTACGTGCCGCCAGCGGGCGCCGCGGCGGCCATCTGGGAGGCGGTGGAGGCCGGCATCGGGCTGGTGGTGGCGATCACCGAGGGCATCCCGGTGCGCGACATGCTGCTGCTGCGCGCGCGCATGCGCCGCCGCGAGACGGAAGGCCATGCACCCGCCCTGCTGCTCGGCCCCAACTGCCCCGGGCTCATCACGCCGGACGAGATCAAGATCGGCATCATGCCCGGCCACATCCACCGCAAGGGCCGCATCGGCGTGGTGTCGCGCTCGGGCACGCTGACCTACGAGGCCGTGGCACAACTGACCGAACTGGGACTGGGCCAAAGCACGGCGGTGGGCATCGGTGGAGACCCGATCAACGGGCTCAAGCACATCGATGTGATGCGGGCGTTTCAGGACGACGCCGAAACGGATGCAGTCATCATGATCGGCGAGATCGGCGGGCCGGACGAGGCCGAATGCGCGCGCTGGTGCCGCGAGAACTTCACCAAGCCTGTGGTCGGCTTCATCGCCGGGGTCACCGCCCCGCCCGGACGGCGCATGGGGCATGCCGGCGCGCTCATCGCTGGCGGTGCCGACACCGCGGACGCCAAGCTGGCGGTGCTGGAGGAATGCGGGTTCGCGGTGACCCGCAACCCCTCGGAAATGGGACGGCTTTTGAAAAAGCTGCTGGCTTAAAGGCCGGGCGCTTTGGCCTCCGCCGGCGGCTTGCTCGAATAGCTGATCCGGACCTTTTTGTAGACCTTGCCAGTGGCCGGGTCGAGGATGTTCGACACGCCACGGTACTCCAGCAGGCGCCGGGTGGCCGGGTCGTAGACCAGATCAAGAGGGTCGACGAGGAAGCGCAGCAGCGAGTCGGGTTCGACCCGCAGCAGCGCCACCGGCGCGCCCTCGAAGCGCTCCTCGCCGATCTTCCTGGCGCGGAAGTGATACGCGTCGAGGTTACCGGCCACCACCAGATGGAACTGCACAGTCTCGCCGGCCAGCAGCTTGGGCAGGTTGTCCTGAACGAGGTGGTTGAAACCGGAATCCGCCGCAACCTGACCCTTGGGGATGTCGAGTGCCTTCGTCTGTTCGCCCTTCTCGCGCGTCACCTTGAGCAGGTCGAGCTTGCCGCCGCTGATGCCGCGTAGCGCCTCGACGTAGCCCTGCTCCGGCGTCTCGGCGCGGAACACCGGGATGGTACGGTTCTGCCGGTAGTCCAAGGTCTTGCGCGAGACCAGCTTGCCGGACGCATCGAAGTAGCTGATGGTCGCAGTCTGCACCTGGCCATTCTCGACCTGCTGCTCGTGCAGCTCGGTGTAGAGGTACTTGCCGTTGTCCAGGTTGGTGGCGTAAGCATGGAAGCGAAGCGTCTCGGCCTGCGCTGGCAGCGGCGCGAGCGGAGCCGCCAGCCCAATCAGCAGCAGAATGGCTGCGCGCAGCAGCGGGCGGCGTGTCGCGTGGCGGGTGTCACGTTTCATGGGTCGGTTCCGGTTGGGTAGGAAGGTGTGTCGGTCGCGGTGGCAGGTCCCTTGCGATCAGCTGCGACGGCGCGGCTCGAACAGGATGTGCGTCACACCCCACTCGCGGCCCTCGTCAAAACCGAAGAACTCGGCCACCGCCATGTAGAACATGCGCCAGCGCTGCACCCACAGCTTCCAGTCGGCGCCATAGGCCTGCTGGAAGATGGCGGCCACCTCGTCGCGCGCGCCGTCCATGCCCTGCAGCCAGTGCTCGCTGGTCTGCTGGTAGTGGCGGCCATCGACCCACCACTGGTCGACGATGCGCAGATCGTCCTGAAAATGCGCCAGCAGGTGCTCGCTGGGCATGATGCCGCCGAGGAAGAAGTACTGCGTCATCCAGTCGGTCTCGTCGCGCACCTCGTAGGGATAGGACAGCGTGGGGTGGGCAAAGATGTGGACAAACAGCCTGCCATCGTCCTTGAGCCAGCGGCGGATCTTGGCCAGCAGCAGGCCATAGTTGCGCATGTGCTCGAACATCTCGATCGACATGACGCGGTCGAAGCCGCCCGCGAGATCCTCCGCGCCGAACTCAAAATCGACCACATTGCCGGTGTGGATGGTCAGGTTGCCAAGGCCGCGCTCTGCCGCCCGCGTGGTGATGAACTCGCGCTGCCCATGGGAGTTGGAGAGCCCGACGATCTGGCTGTTGGGGTAGCGCTCGGCCAGCCACAGCGACAGCGAACCCCAGCCACAGCCAAGATCGAGGATGCGCATGCCGTCGCGCAACTGTGCGCGCTCGGCGTAGATGGCAAGCATGGCCTCTTCCGCCTGTGCCAGCGTCTCGCGGCCGGTCTCGTACCAGCAGCAGCTGTACTTGAGGCGCGGGCCCAGATGCGCGTGGAAGAACGCCGCCGGCACCTCGTAATGCTGCACGTTGGCATCCTGCGTGTTGATGGCGATCGGGCTGGCGCGCAACTCGGCCAGCCAGTCGCGGAACTGCGCGGCGCGCAGATGCGGCCAGCGCGCGGCGGGCTCGTCGAGGCGTTGGCGCATCATGCGGCGCATGCCGAAACGCAGCAGCCAGTCGGGGAGCAGGCCGCGTTCGGCCATCTGGATCGGGGACATCGGGGAGCCTTTTTGCTGTTCGGCGGCGCGGCCGGAGGGGGGGCGGCCAAGGTTAAAAGCGAATGAACGATTCTAGCGGCGCAAAGAGGCCGATTTCGCGCTGTACGGTCCGCGCCACCGGGGCTGCGGCTGACCCGCTCAGGCTTTGCGCGGCGGCAGCGGAATGAAGGCGCTGGTGCGCTTCATGTACTCGGCGTAGCCGGGCTTGCGCTGCACCAACCCAGCCTCGAGGATGGGCAGGCCGGACATCTTGAGCAGCAGCCAGGCCATGACCAGCGGCGCAACCAAGGTGGCGGGCCACCAGCCCGAACCCCAGGCCAGCGGCACGTAGGCCAGCCAGTGCAGGGTCTCGAAAAAGTAATTGGGGTGGCGCGACCAGCCCCACAGGCCACGGTCGCAGACTTGGCCGCGGTTGGCCGGGTCCTGGCGGAAGGCCTCGAGTTGCTGGTCGGCGATCGACTCGCCGAGCACCGAACCGGCCCAGACCAGCGCCGCCAGCGCCACGGCAGCATCCGGCACCGCCACGCCGAGGTTCGCCGGCACCAGAAACGCGCTGGAGGCCAGCATCAGCGTGAAGATGTTCTGGAACTGGAAGAAGAACCACATGTTGCGGTCGGCGTTGGCACCCCAGCGCGCGCGGAAGCCGGCGTAGCGCCAGTCCTCCGCGGCACCCCAGTTGCGCACCCAGAGGTGCCAGCCCAGTCGAAGGCCCCACAAGCCACCGAGCAGACCGACCACGCCGCGCACTGTGGCGTCACCCGATCCGGTGGCGGCGAACCAGACCGCCAGACCGCCCAGACTCCAGGCCCAGATGGCATCGACGATGCCGGCATTGCGCGTGCGCAGTTGCAGCAGCCAGGCCACCGTCTTGGCGGCGACGACGATGACGACGGCGCCGAGGAACGCGTGCAGCGGGTCAAGCGGGAGGTTCATCGGCGTGTCGTCTCAGGTCAGGTTGCACGGCAGGGCTGAACGGTCAGCCGCAGTATCCCTTGTCCTTGCAGGTGCTGGTGGACTTGACCGTCCACAGCAGCGCAGCGGCGCCACCGGTGGGAATCGCCGGCTCAAGGATGTAGGTGGCGGTGTCCACCGCGGCAGACCCGGTTGCGGTGATCACGCCGGAGGCACCGGTCACCACCGAAGCGACGACGGTCTTGGCCACATCGCCCGCAGCAGTGGTGGCATCGGTGGGCACGCCGTTGCTGCCGGCGGTGCAGCCGGTCAGTGCGCCAGTGGCCTGGTAGCAACTCTCGACGCCGATCTTGAAGGGCTGGGCGGCCGAGACCACCTCGGCGAACTTGGCGCGCTTGGTATACGACTGGTACTGCGGAACGGCGATCGCCGCCAGGATGCCGGCGATGGCGACGACGATGAGCATTTCTATCAGAGTGAAGCCGCGTTGCATGGGAGCCTCCGGAAAGTGTTGGAGACCGGCATTGCCGGCCGCGGCCGTCACGTCGACAACCGCGGTGCGATTGTCATGGCGAGTCGGCGATCTCCGCATCGGCCAGATGACTGGTGCCTGCTCACTCGCCCCAAGCCTTGCCCCACTGACCGGCGTAGAAGGTCTCGCCCAAACCCTTGCGGGCGCGCGCAGCATGCTCGCGCTGGCGCAACTCGTCGTCGAGCACGGCATCGCTGCCGAGATAACCGACGGCGATGATGGCCATGATCGGCACCTCGGCCGGGATGCCGAAGGCCGCACGCGTCTTGCCGTCGTCGAAGCCACCCATCTGGTGCGTGCTCATGCCCATGGCGTTGGCCTGCAGGCAGAGCGCCAGCGCGGCCGCGCCGGTGTCGTAGGTGGCCCAGCGGTTGTCGGCGCCGTTGTGGCCGAACTTCGGCTCGGCGCAGACCACCACCAGCAGCGGCGCATTGCAGGCCCAGCCGGCGTTGAACGGCACCAAACCGTCCAGCGCCCTTTGCCAGCCGGCCGCATCGGCGGCCTTGTCCGCCACCACGAAGCGCCACGGCTGGTCGCCGTAGCAGGAGGGCGACCAACGCGCCGCCTCAAGCAGGGCGGTGACCTGCTCGCGCGTGAGCAGACGCGCGGCGTCAAAGGCGCGACCGCTCCAGCGGGTGGCCAGCAGGTCGTGGATGGGCGCCGCAGTGTTGGCGTGCTTGAGGCTCATGTCGTCTCCGGAAAGGTTTTGGTGGTGTCGGGGGTCGAGCGTCTGACGGCGCGCCGGCGTGGGCGTTCCCCGCATCGGTCGATCTGCGTGTCACTGGCCCGCACAGCGCGCCTGGGGCAACGCCCGTGAAGCGGCACCCCTTGAAAGCGCAGGTCCAACCTCCATTTCCCCAACACCAGGGTCCGTCTGTGGCCGCGTCGGCAAAAAGAAATCGACGCGATGCGTGGTCCCGTCCGCTTTACCCGACAACGCGGCACCGCGCCAAGCACGGCGCGACGCCCATCACCAAGGAGCAAGGCATGTCCGACATGAAGGAAACCCTGGGCTTTCAAGCCGAGGTCAAGCAACTGCTGCACCTGATGGTGCATTCGCTCTACAGCAACAAGGAGATCGTCCTGCGGGAACTGACCAGCAACGCGTCAGACGCCTGCGACAAGCTGCGCTTCGAGTCGCTGGGCGACGCGAGTCTGCTCGAATCCGACCCCGACCTGCAAATCCGTGTCACCTTCGACACCGCCGCGCGCACCGTGACCATCGCCGACAACGGCATCGGCATGACGCGCCAGGAGGCCATCGAGCACCTGGGGACGATCGCCAAGTCCGGCACGCGCGAGTTCTTCGCCAAACTCACCGGCGACGCCAAACAGGACGCATCGCTCATCGGCCAGTTCGGTGTCGGCTTCTATTCCTCGTTCATCGTCGCCGACAAGGTGACGGTGCGTTCGCGCCGCGCCGGTGTGCCGGCCGACGAGGGCGTCGAGTGGGTGTCGGACGGCAGCGGCGAATTCACCGTTGCCACCATCGAGAAGCCCGCCCGTGGCACCGAGGTGACTTTGCATCTCAAGGACGGCGAGGACGATTTCCTCTCCGGCTGGAAGCTGCGGGAAGTGCTGCGCCGCTACGCCGACCACATCCAGATGCCCATCCTCATGGACAAGGAGGCTTGGGACGAAGAGACCAAGGGCATGAAGCCCACCGGCGAGCAGGAACAGGTCAACGAGGGCACCGCGCTGTGGACGCGCAACAAGGCCGACATCAGCGACGAGCAATACGCCGACTTCTACAAGCACGTGGCGCACGACTTCGAGGCGCCGCTGGGGCACGTGCACGCCCGCGTCGAGGGCCGCCAGGACTACACCGTGCTGCTCTACCTGCCGGCACGTGCGCCCTTCGACCTCTATGACCGGGATGCCGCGCGCGGGGTCAAGCTGTACGTCAAGCGAGTGTTCATCATGGACAACGCCGATCAGCTGCTGCCGGGCTACCTGCGCTGGGTGCGCGGCGTGATCGACGCCGCCGACCTGCCGCTCAATGTGAGCCGCGAGATCCTGCAGCAGTCGCGTGACGTCGAGGCGATCCGCGCCGGTGCCACCAAAAAGGTGCTCGGCCTGCTCGAGGACCTCGCCGAGAACCAGCCCGAGAAGTACACGCAGGTCTGGAACACCTTTGGTGCCGTGCTCAAGGAGGGCACCGGCGAGGACTTCGCCAACCGCGAGCGCATCGCCAAACTGCTGCGCTTCGCGTCGACCGCCAACGAGGGCGACGCGCAGACCGTGTCGCTGGCCGACTATGCAGCCCGCATGAAGGAGGGCCAGAAGGACATCTACGTCCTCACCGCCGAGAGCGCCGCCGCGGCGCGCCATTCGCCGCACCTCGAGGTGTTCCGCAAGAAGGGCATCGAGGTGCTGCTGCTCGGCGAGCGCGTGGACGAGTGGATGCTCAACCATCTGCGCGAGTTCGACGGCAAAAAGATCACCTCTGTCGCGCAGGGTGACCTCGACTTGGGCGACCTCGCCGATGCCGAGGAGAAGAAGGCACAGGAGACTGCTGCCGAGACCCATAAGGCGCTGGTCGAGCGCGTCGCCAAGGTGCTTGGCGAGCGTGCCAAGGCGGTGCGCGTGACGCTGCGCCTGACCGACTCGCCGGCCTGTCTGGTGCGCGAGACCGGCGAACTGCCGGCTCACCTGCTGCGCATGCTCAAGGCCGCGGGTCAGGCCGCGCCCGAGTCCAGGCCGACGCTCGAACTCAATCCGGAACATGCCCTGGTCAAACGCCTGGATGCCGAGCAGAGCGAGGACCGCTTCGCCGACCTGGCGCAAGTGGTGTTCGACCAGGCGCTGCTGGCCGAGGGCGGCGCGCTGGAAGACCCGGCGGCGTATGTGAAGCGCGTCAACGCGCTGCTGGCGGGCTGACGCGTCTCAGTACTGCAGCGGCCAGTGGCCGCTGCAGCGCGCAAGCTGGAGCCATTCACGCGTGTTGGCTTTGACACCGGCTTTTTGATACGGTCAGTGCTGGTTCATCGCCACTGGGGACAGACATGGCCAGCGTCTACCACGCCGAGCACCGGCAACTGCAGGAAGCCTTCGGCACCACCAAACTCGCCACCATGCTGGACGAGAACTGGTTGCACGAGACCATCCAGCCGGACGAGCAGGCTTTCATCGAGAGCCGCGACATGTTTTTCCTCTCGACCGTGGACCCGGACGGCAACCCGACGGTGTCCTACAAGGGCGGCCCGGTGGGTCTGGTCAAGGTGGTGGACGAGCGCACACTGGCTTTCCCCGGCTTCGATGGCAACGGCATGTTCCTGTCGATGGGCAACATCGTCGGGCAGGGCAAAGTCGGGCTGCTGTTCATCGACTTCGAGACGCCGCACCGTGTGCGGGTCCAGGGCACCGCGAGCTTTCATCGCGAAGACCCACTGCTCGGTAATTGGGCCGAGGCCAAGTACGTGGTGCGCGTCGCCGTGGGGAAGATCTGGGTCAACTGCCCGCGTTACATCCACCGCTACAAGCGCCTGGAGCAGAGCCGTTACGTGCCGGTGGCCTGCCAGAAGACGCCGCTGGCGACCTGGAAGCGGCTGGACTTCGTGCAGGACGTCATCGCCGACGAGGACCGCGCCGCAGCAGAGTCCGAGGGCATCATCGACCTCGCGGCCTACCAGGAGAAGGCGGCCCGCGGCGAAGCCTAGGGCGGCACCGAGGCCGCCGCCCACCGCGAACCTCAACACTCATGGGTCTCAGGACGCCTTGCGCACCTCGACCAGGTTGTCCGAGAACGTGGGCGAGTGGCCCATGTCGCCAAACTCGGCCGAGCTGATGCAGTTCACCGTGCCTTGGTTGAGTTGCCGCCAGTAGCCCAGCGTCGCCAGCACCACGCCGGGACTCACGTCCGCCGAGAGGTTGGCCACCGCCGCGAAAGCGCCACGGTCGTTGAACACCTCGACGCGCTCGCCGTCGGCGATCTTGCGCGCCGCTGCATCCAACTCGTGGATGAGGACGAACTGCTCGCCCTGGCCGCGGATCTTCTGCTCCATGTTGGCGTAGCAGGAGTTGAGGAAGCCGTGGCTCTTGGGCGAGAGGATGCTCAGCGGGTAGCGGGCGGCCAGCGCCGCGTTGGTTTGTGAGGACTCGCGGGAGGGTACATAGTCGGGCAACTCGTCGAGCAATTCGCCCGGCTGGAAGCCCTCGTACATCTGGCGGAATGGCCCGGCGACGAAGTTGCGTGCGCCCTCCACACGCAACTGGCACTTACCGCTTGGCGTCGGGAAATTGCCCTCACGGTGGCGCGCACGGGTGTCGGCCGTGCCCACCTTGAGCTTGGCGAAGCCGTGCTCGCGCAGGTAGGCGAGGTCGATGCCTTCGCAGGCCGGCGAGTCCCAGTCGACGTAGTGCTCCAGACACTCGCCGTCCGACCACTTGAAGTTGTCCTCCTCAAAACCAAGCCGCTTGGCCAACCGGCGGAAGATCTCGTTGTTGGGCAGCGCCTCGCCCGGGGGTTCGACGCACTTGGCGTTGTAGGTCAGGTAAAGGTGGCCCCAACTGAGGATCATGTCCTCCATCTCGGCACCCATGGCAGCCGGCAGGACAATGTCGGCGTAGGCCGCCGTGTCCGAGATGAAATGGTCGGCCACCACCACGAACAGGTCCTCGCGCTGCAGGCCGCGGATGATCTTGTCGGTCTCGGGGGCCTGCGTGACCGGGTTGGTGTTCCACACCATCATCGAGCGGATCGGCACCTTGAGGTCGATCTCGCCCAGCAGCACGCGGCCCAGTTGCAGGTTGTTGACCACCTGCGTGCCCTCGGGGATGAGGTCCGGACGGCTGATCACGTCGAAGCGGTAGGGGTGCTCCCACACCGGGAACTGCAAGGCGCCGCCGCCGACGTGGCGCCAGGCGCCGGTCAGCGCTGGCAGGCAGGTGACCGCCCGGATGGCCTGACTGCCGCCGTAGTTGCGCTCCAGCGCCACACCGAGGCGGATGGCCGCCGGCTGCGTGGTGGCGTACTCGCGGGCGAAGCGGCGGATGTCAGCCGCAGGGACGCCGGTGATGGCCTCGGCCCACTCGGGCGTGCGTTGCGCTGCGCGCTCGGCCAGTTCGTCATAGCCGACCGTGTACTTCTCGACGTAGTCGGTGTCGACCAGACCTTCGCTGATGATCACGTTCATCATGGCCATGGCCAGCGCGCCGTCGGTGCCCGGCTTGGGCGCGATATGCCAGTCGGCCTCCTTGGCGGTGCGCGAGGCGTAGGAGTCGATGACCACCACCTTGGCGCCCTTCTTCTGCGCATCCTTGACGATATGCCAGTGGTGCAGGTTGGTGCTGACCGAATTACACGCCCAGATCACGATGTACTTGGCGTGGAGGAAGCTCTCCGGGTCGACGCCGGCCGTCGGTCCGACGGTGAGCAGCCACGCCGTACAGGAGCCCTCACCGCAGAAGGTGCGCTCGCATACGGTTGCGCCGAGCCGGTTGAAGAAGGCGTCGCCGCCATTGAGCCCGTGCACCAGACCCTGATGGCCCAGGTAGCTGTTGGGCATGATGCTTTGCGGGCCGTGCTCGGCGATCAGCGCCTGCCAGCGGCTGACGATGGTGTCGAGCGCCTCGTCCCAACTGATACGCTCGAACTGCTTGCTGCCCTTGGGGCCGGTGCGGCGCATCGGGTAGAGCAGGCGGTCCGGGTGGGCGTGGCGCTTCTCGTAATCCTTGAGCTTGACGCACAGGCCGCCGCGCGTCATCGGGTGCTCGGCATTGCCGCGAACGCCGATCAGCTTGCCGTCTTGCACCTCATAGACCATCGAACAGGTGTCCGGGCAATCGTGCGGACAACCCCCGTGGAACAGCTTGACCTCGCCTGCAGCACCCATGCCAGCCCCCTATCGGCAAACCTTGCGTCTTGCGCGACCGGACCTTTCTGCAAGTGACCCGGAAAAACGCGCCCCGTCGGAAGGCTCGCCTGCGTCCAAGACCGTGTCAACGCTATCGAACGATATAGCTCGCTTGAACGGTCAGCCCACAGCCGGCTCGCCGACGGGCATGGCGACAGACTCGAGGGCGGTACGCAACTTCAGCGCTGTAAGGGGTTTGCGCACCACAAGCAGTTCGCGATCGTCGTCCGGAAGGGCTTCACCGGTGATCACGACGGCACGGGAACCCGTCGCCGCTTGCCAACTTCGAGCCAGATCACTGCCGATGCCGTCGAGCAGGCTGTAATCGACCAATAGGCGATCGGGCAGCCCCGCCTCGACCACGACTTTCGCCGCGGCAAGACTGTCGGCACGGCTGACCGACGCACCCCAACCCTCAACGATGCGGGCCGTCGCGTCGAGCACCGCCGGGTCGTCATCCACGATCAGCACCTGTAAGCCGGCAAGCCATGGATGTCGGGATATGGCTTGTGCCGCCGCATCGTCCGTCGAGGGGATGGAGGCCTGTGCCTCGCGGGCTATCGGCAGCGACAGGCGGAACACGCTGCCCTGTCCGAGTCGCGAGCGCAGGCGAATGCGTATTCCGAGCGCCGCTGCCAGTTCGCGGACGATGGCCAGACCGAGACCTGCGCCGTGACTGGTCCCGCCGCGCTCGAAAGGGGCGAACAGACGCTCGCGGTCCACGCGCGAGATGCCGCGGCCATCGTCGCTGACACGCAGATCGACGCGATCCTTGCGCACGGTGACGCGCAATTCGACACGTCTGGGCGCGGCGTGTACCAGTGCATTGCCGACCAGGTTACGGACGATACGACCGAACAGCAGCGGGTCGGTATCGGCCGTGGCCCCTGGGTGGCCAGCGAGCACAAGGGCCACCCGATGCGACTCAGCCATCGCCGCGTGTTCGCCCAGAAGTGGCTGCAGCCAGGGAATCAGGGCCAAAGGACGACGCTCGGGCACCAAGGCACCGCTCTCGAGGCGGCCGATGTCGAGCGTGGCCTCGAACAGGCCGGCGAGACCGTCGGCGCTGTCGCGAAGGCGACGCATGAAATCGGCATCGCGCGCTGCATCGGGGTTGCCCTGAAGGTGCGCAAGATAAAGCCCGAGGGCGTGCAGCGGCTGACGTAGGTCGTGGCTGGCGCGAGCCAGGAAGCTGGTGCGTGCAGCAGCGGTAGCCTGCGCCTCGCGCGCCAGAGTGCGCTGCACGGCCGCATCGACCTGCTCGCGCGCCAGTTCGCGGTTGAGCCGGCTCAGTTGCAGTCCGCGCGTCAAGGCGATGAACAGGTAGACCGCGAGAAGCCCGGTCAGCGCGAGACCTGCGGCGAGCCCAGCCAAAGGCAGCAGTACGGCGCCGCCACCATCACGCGGGAGCGCGTAGAGCAACCACTCGCGGTCGGCCACGTGGATGCGACGCTCGACGCCACGGCCATCGCGCGCGAAGCGCTCGCGCACCTCCTCCAGCATCGGATTGCCCCCACCGTCGCGCAGTCCATAGAGGAATCGCTCGACCGGCGCCGCTGCAGGGTCGAACAACCAGACGTCGAAGTCGTCGCGCCTGGCGTCAAACACTTGCGAGGTCAGGGCAGTGAGCGAGAACACTCCCATGGCCAAACCGACAGGAGCCCCCAAAGCCCCTGCACCGTCCCTGACCCCAGCGACCGAGGCTCCGCCGGCAAATCGACCATCCTCGACGGTGGTGCCGGACTGCTCATCCGCATAGACCGGCAGGAAAGCCTGAAAGACCTGCTCTTGGCGGTCGGTCCAAACGGACGACAGCCGGAGTTTGGTGGCTGCCGGCCGGCCACTCGCCACTGCGCGCCGGATGGCTTGGCCGCGCCAAGGGGGCGCTGCGAGGTCGAGGCCCGGCGAGATGTCGCTACCCGACAGGGCGATGATGAAGTTGGCGGGGAAGTAGGTCTCGCGGTCTGGCACCCGAGTCAGGGCACCGTAGCCAGTGTCCTCAAAGATGCCGAGGCTGCCCTCGCCGCGCAGCAGCAGCCGCGACTCGAAAGCGGAGCGCTCCGCGTGAGGAACATAGGTTGCCCAGGCAAGCGCGCGCGTACCATCATGAAAACCCGCCTCCGCCATGACGAAACGGCGAAAGCGGTCAGCGTTCTCGACACCGTCGGCGGTTTGATAGGCGCGCACTGAATTGAGCGAGCCGATCGCACGATCGAGCAGACGCTGCAAAGAGCCAGCGCGCGCCGCGACCTGCTCCTCCAGCAGGGCGCGCTCACGACCTCGCGAGAGGTCCAGGAGCGCAATGTATGCCCACGCGCTCAGCAACAAGCCCGCGAGCAAGGTCGCAAGCACAAGCCACAACCGCCGCAAGGACGGGAAAGTGGAGTCGGCAACTTTTGCGGCCCAACGGTCGACCAACATAGGAATTCGTCTAAAGCGTTCGCGCGAGTATGTACCCCCTCGAAGCGGAGCGACACGGCAAAAGCCCAGGGCAAACGCGACCGGCCACTAGAATGCGCGCATGCGTATCCTGGTAGCCGACGATCACCCCCTCTATCGCGACGCGGTTTGTCGACTTCTGAGTGAACTCGATCCAGACGCGGTGGTGGCCTCTGCCGAGAGCCTCGAGGCCGTCCGCTCGGAGCTGGCGGCAGATTCGCCAGTGGACCTGTTGCTAATTGACCTGCGCATGCCCGGAAGCGAGGGCTTCCCAAGTATCGCCGCGCTGCACCGGGACCACCCCGGCGTGCCCATTTTCGTCGTCTCGGGCTCGGACAGCCCGCTCGACCCGATGCGTGCGCGTCGTGCGGGCACACTCGGCTTCGTCTCCAAGTCAGCGAGTCCCGAGACCATGCGCGCGACGCTCGCCGCGTTGCTTGACGGCAGTTGGGAACCCTTGGCCCTGGAGGCCAAGGCACCCGTCCATTTGACCCCACGCCAGCTCGATGTGCTGCAAGGCATGGCCGCAGGCCAGCCGAACAAGCGCATCGCGCTCAACCTCGGCCTCACGGAGGGCACGGTCAAACTGCACGTGGCCGCAGTACTTGAGGCATTGGGCGTGGCCAACCGCACGCAGGCGGTGGTGCGCGCGCAGGAACTCGGGCTGCTCTAAGACCTTACGGACAACACGACCATGCCCATCCAGTGGTTCCCCGGACACATGGCCGCCGCCCGCAAGAAGGCGGGCGAGACGCTGGCCGCCGCCGACGTGGTGATCGAGGTGGTCGATGCGCGCATCCCCGAGGCCTCGACCAACCCGATGATCCACCAGCTGCGTCGGCACCGGCAGCGGCCCTGCCTCAAGATCCTGAACAAAGCCGATTTGGCTGACCCGGACGCCACCGCCGCGTGGCTGGCGCACTACAGCGAGCAGCCGGATGTGCAGGCGGTGGCGCTCTCCTGCAAAAAACCCGGCGACGTCGCGCGTGTGCGCGGCCTCGCCGCCAAGCTCGCGCCCTACCGCACCGGGCCCGGCAAACCGCTGCGGCTGATCATCATGGGCATCCCCAACGTGGGCAAGAGCACGCTGATGAACGCGCTGCTCAAGCGCCGCGTGGCCAAGGTCGGCGACGAGCCGGCGGTGACCAAGACGCAGCAGCGCCTCGACCTCGACGAGCACACCGTGCTGATCGACACGCCCGGCATGATGTGGCCCAAGATCGAGCACGACGCCGACGGTTACATGCTGGCCGCCAGCCATGCCATCGGCCGCAACGCGGTGATCGACGAGGAAGTGGCAGCGCAACTGGGCGCGGTGTTGCTGCGGCGCTACCCCGAGCGCCTGGCCGAGCGCTACAAGCTCGGTGCCGACGCCGTGGCCACGCTGGACGGTGAGGGTTTGGTCGAGGCGGTGGCGCGGCGGCGCGGGTTTTTGGTCAGGGGCGGCGGCATCGACCTGGAGAAGGCCGCGCTGACCCTGCTGCAGGATTACCGCGATGGTGCGCTGGGCCGCATCAGCCTGGAGACGCCGGAGAGCCGGGCGGCGATGGTCGCGGCAGCAGTGGCGGAAAAAGCGGCGCGCGAAGCCGCGGCAAAGCTCGCCGACAAGGGTGATGCACCCTCGGTAGACTCGTGAGACCATCCTGACAAATGGGTACGGCCCCCAAATCGACCATGTTGCGCACCTACGAAGCCCTGCTACAGCCCAACGGCCAGATTCAGTTTCTCGACCATCCAGCCGAGTCCTCGGATTCGCCCCGTCACGTCCTGGTGACGTTTACCGAGGACACAGAGGCACCGGTTAAGGGCGGGCAAGCTGAGCCAGCGGACTGGAGAGACCTGGTCGGCCTTTTGAAGGCCTCGCCGCACTGGGCCGGGGACCCGCAAACGGTGCAACAAGCCATGCGCGATGAGTGGAATTGATCACCTCATCGACACCAACGTGGTCATTGGCCTGCTGAAGGGCCACGGGCCGGCAGTCGAACTCGCCAACGACGCAGGCTTACATCTGGCGCGCAGTGCGGTGAGCGTGATCACGCGGATGGAGTTGCTGGGCTTCCCGGACCTGACAACCGAAGAAGACCTTGCCGCTCGCGCCTTTCTGGGTGGCTGCCAGGTGGTCGGCCTGACTGCTGACGTAGAGATACGCGCCATCGAACTGCGACGCGCTGGCTTGCTCAGACTGCCCGATGCCATCGTCGCTGGTAGCGCTCTTGCCACAGGGGCAGCCTTGCTGACGCTGGATCGACGTATGGCACAGGTTTTTGCCGAACAGAGGGCCTGATGGGGCAAAACGCCGCAAGCTGGCCAAACCCAATTCGCCGACGCACATGCCCCTAAACACCGACGCCCTCCGCCGCACCGCCGACACGCTCGAGCAGGCCTTGCTGGCGCTGCAGCGCACCGACGCGGCGCAGGAGCCGGTGACTTGGGACCTCTATCGCAACGCCGCGATCAAGACCTTCGAACTCTCGCTCGAGACCAGCGGCAAGCTGCTGCGCCGTGCGCTGCGCGCCTACACGGGCAATCCGCGCGCGGTCGACGCGCTGGTCTTCAACGACGTGCTGCGCGAAGCCGGCAAACATGGCCTGATGGACGAGGCCGGCGTGACACGCTGGCTCGACTACCGCGCCAACCGCAACACCACGGCGCACGACTACGGCGTCGGCTTCGCCAACCAGACGCTCAAGCTGCTGCCGGCCTACCTCGACGACGTGTGACAGCTCGCGCAGCGCCTGCAGGCGGTGTTCGATGCCCAGCGTTGACGCAAGCCCCGCGCAACCCATCCGCGGGCTGGACCTCAAACCCGCGCATCTTGAAGAACTGCGCCGCCTGTTGCGCGCCCACGCGCCGGGTGCGCAAGTCTGGGCCTACGGCAGCCGAGTGATTGGCGGCGCGCACGAAGGCAGCGACCTCGACCTCGTCTTGCGCCAGCCCGACGACCTGACGCGGCCGACCCCCACGCTCGCCGCCCTGCGCACGGCGCTGCAGGACAGCCGCCTGCCGATGCGCGTCGATGTGCACGACTGGGCCGACCTGCCGGAGAGCTTCCGGCGGGAGATCGGGCGGAAATATATGCAAGTGACTTAAAGGGACCGACCCTGCCACTTGTCGATAAACTCGCAAGTCATAACAGCGCCGCACGCGCTGGCCGTTTGTCGGACAACTCTGACTAGGCTCGAGTCGAGTCACAGCGCCATGAGGCAGATGCAGTCCCGACCCCGTCGTGAGCGTATTCTCGAGAGCTAACAAGGCCCCTGAATCGACCATGTTGCGCACCTACGAAGCCCTGCTGCAGCCTAACGGCCAAATCCAGTTTCTGGACCATCCAGCCGAATCGTCGGAGGGTCCGCGTCACGTGCTGGTGACCTTTACGGAGGGCACACCGGGTGCAGATATGGCCGCATGCGGTGCCAAGCTCAGTGAGTCTGCGCTGGCCGAGGACTGGCTGCGCGAGGAGGAGGACATTGCATGGGCACATTTGCAAGCCGGCAAGTAGTCCTTCTGCCCTTTCCTTTCTCCGACCTCTCAGACAGCAAACTGCGCCCTGCCCTCGTGCTGACCCCGGCCGGACGAAGTGATTGGGTGCTTTGCCAGATCACCAGCAAGGCCTACGCAGACACCGGCGCGGTGCTGCTCGACGCCGACGATTTCGCTGAAGGCGGGTTGCGGCTCGCCAGTTACGCCCGGCCAACCAAGCTATTCACGGCCAGCGAGAGTCTGTTCCGAGGGGCCGTTGGCCGGCTTCACCAGCAGCGCCATTCTCAAGTGATCGAGATCGTCATCGACCGCTTGCGCCAAGGGCTCGACGGCTAAGGTCGGCGCCCGGAACGCTGCGGTCCAGTTGGGGTCCGAGACCTCCGCCAGACCTGCCTCCTTCAACCAACCGATCTCGCAGGCTTCCTCCCCCCCATGCGCACCGAAACCCCCACCACCATCTACCTGAGCCAGTACACCCCGCCCGCGTGGTGGGTCGACACGGTCGATCTGCTCATCGCCATCCATGATGACCACGCCGTGGTGACGGCCAACCTGCACGTGCGCCGCAACGCGGACGTGCCGGCCGCAGCGCTCTGGCTCGATGGCGAGG
>VEQZ01000101.1 GCA_018882975.1 Rhodocyclaceae bacterium
GGGCAGCCACATTGACTCCCGCAAGCGCCGGAGTAGCGGAACCCAAGCCCTCCAGACCGCCCGTCACCGCCAAACCACTCCTGATGGTCACGTTGGATGGGGTGCCGATTCGATACACCGCCAAAACATTCCCCACCCGATCCGAGACGGCCACGGTCATGCTGGCTTGCCTAAGCCGGCCGGAAACCTCGACCGCCTGGTTAACAATGCAAGTCACCTCTTCGGCAGACAAGCGACCTGGTGTATTTCCGTCCGGTACGCAAGCAGCAGATGCAACCCTCCCGAAGCAGACTGCGGCCAAGCCTGCTGTTGCAAGCCACGCCTGCGTCATCGAGATTCCACGAATTCCTGCCCTCATCGCCCCGCCACCTTCTGCACCTTCTCCAGCGGCTTGGCCGGCACCGCCTCGGGCTTGGCCGTGGGCATGTGGAAGCCATGGCACAGCGAGCACTCGGAGACGATCTTGTCCGACACCGGCTTGGCGCCGGCGTGGCAGTCACGGCAGCCGTCGATAGCGGGCATCAGCACATCGCTGGCCTTCTTGGACTTGGCGGCGTCGTGGCAGCTCTCGCAGGTTGCGGTCGCGTGCGAGGCGTGGCTGAACGAGGATTTGGGCATCCACGCGTGGTCGGGCGCGATCGGCGCCACGCTCCACTGCGGCAGGTTGCGGCCCGGCGTGCCCACCTTACCCGGGCCGTCGATGCGCTTGACCTCGTGACAGATGACGCAGGAGGTCTTCTCGAACAATTCGACCGCGGCGGCACTGGCGCGGCCGGCCGGGTTGCCCGCAGCGCGCACGAAGCTCTGCGGCTGGCGCTCCGGCTCGCCGGGGCGCTGGATGACGATGGTCTTGGTCAGCGGCTCGGGGCCGCGCGGCACGCTGCCGCTGCTGCCGACGAAGCTGTACAACTCGGCAAGCGTGTTGAGCACCTCAGTCACCGAACCATGCGGCACTTCGCGGTTGGAGAGCGCGGGCTCCATCTTGAGCGCGTGGCAGGACTGGCAGTGGTCCTTCATGTTGACGGTCTTGAAGTTGATGCCGTCCGGGTCGGGTTGGTGGCAGTTGGCGCACTTCATCACCACCTTGCCGTCCGGGCTGCCAATGCCCTTCTTGTCGAGGTGGACGTCGTGCGGGAACTTGAGGTTGGTCGGCTCCGAGAGCTGCCCGTGGTCCGGCAGGCGCACGCGCTTGAGCGCCACGCGCATGTCGTGCGTAGCCGGCGTGGAGTCGGCGACCTGCACACGGAAATTGGGGTGCCTGTCGGCGAAGTCGCGGACGTTCTCGGTCTCGGTCTTGGCGAAACTCTTCTTGATGTCGCCGTGGCAATCGGCGCAGTCGCGCCCCACCGCATGCTTGTTCTGCTGGGCCAGCGCGAAGCCGCCCTGATGGTCGAGGTGGCAGGTAGCGCAGCGCACGTCGAGACGCGCGTCGTGCACCGACTTGCGGTCGACGTGGTCGGAAATGGCCTTGTGGCAACTCAGGCAGTCGGCGTCCTTGACCCGCGTGAAGGCGCCGCTGTGACAGACGCGGCAGTCGTCGGCCCAAGGTTGGTGCGCCACCGCGAGCGGGCCCGGGTTCCACCAGCGGTCGAGCGCCATGAGGGTAGGCGCCGCCGCCTTGTAGCCGCTCAGGTCGGCAAGCTGGTAGAAGCCGGCCGCCTCGCCCTTGGCGTAGTCGGGCGTGGTCTGCGGGTCGGGGCGGCGCGCCAGCATGCGCGCGTCAGTCTTGGCGGCCGGCTCGGCGAGCAGAGCACCAATGATGGGGAGTTGGCCCACTGCCGACTCGTCGCCGCCGTGCAGGGACGCCAGCACCGGCGCCACCAGGAACGCGACGATGCCGCCGAGGAAAAGCAGCCACGAGAGCAAGCGCCGACCCACCATGGGGCGTTGCGCACGGCGAATCTCGGCAGTGATCGGATCGTCGGGAGTGTGACCGCTCATCGTCTGGACCTTAAGCTTGCTGTTCCTGCTCCGTTATGCCCCGTCTCTGCCGCGTGTTGCCGAGCCATGCTTCAGCCGCGCTGGTAGATCAGCCCATGGCCGTCATACAACACATTGCCGTTGTAATAAAACAGCACCGACACGATGTGCGCGGCCAGCACCGCCAGCAGGCCAAGAGAGATCGGCACATGGAACAGTAGCCAGATGTCGGTCCACGCCTTGAGCCGCAGGAAGCCGCGCATGCGCTGCAGCTGGCTCTGGCGCTTGACCTGCACCGCGTAGAGGTCGCGGATCGCCTTGTCGCCGCGCAAGCCCAGTTGGTGGAGCGCGGCGACAGCGATGTCGGTGGGGCAGCGGCCGGGTCCGCCGAAACGCCCGAATAGGCCGTTGACCACGCGACCGCCGGCCGAGGCCTCGACCAGCTTTTGAATGTCCGCGCCAAGGTCCTTGGCCAGATTGCGCGACTCCGCGTCGAGCTCCTTGAGCACCTCGCCATGCTGTTGCAGCGACTTGCCGGCAACCAGGCCGCTCATCAAGGAGGGGTTGCGCATGTAGACCGACACCCCCCAGATGCCGCTGAGGATAACCAGCACCATCAAGGTGTAAGCCAGCGTGTGGACGTTGATGCCGAACTGGAAGCCGGTGTGCAGCGTAGCGACCACCAGCAGCGACAGGCCGAGCCAGATGTGCGCAGACAGCCAGCCGCGCACCGTGCCGAGGTTGGAACGGTAGGCGCGCTTGCGCATGCCGAACAGGATCAGCCAGGCGATGAGCAGGGCGCCGATGATGCCGAGGGTATAGCCGAGAACAGTGCCGCCATTGGGTACCGTGCGCGGCTCGTCGAGCACGTAGGCAACGATGCTGCCCACCGCAAGCAACAGGCTCCACTTGAGGTAGCGGAACCCGCCGAGACTCAAAATGCTTTCCTGCGTCATGCAACGATCCTGTGTCTGACAACCCGATCGAAAGGCCCCGTCTGAGACACGGTCTTTCCAAGCCGAACTGTACCGCATCCAACGCACGTTTTTTGATACCCCGTTGGAAAAATCCGGCGCCTCATCGCGGCGGCCCGGCGCGGTGGCTGCGCCGACGCGCGCAACGATCGAACGTTCTTCGGCGCGCCAGCGTCGAACAACTGTCTTCGCCGGCTTCTGCCCGGACATGCCCCCGGTCATGCCAGGACCCCGTCAACCGGATGCCGTCAAATGGACATCCGCCGCTCGCATCTCTAGAGTGCAGGCTCCGTCGCACCCCCTCCTCCCCAATGCCCGTCTTCATTGCCCTCGCCCTCGTCACGCTGGTCCTCGTCACGCTGGTTCTTTGGCGTGCGCAGCGGCCACAGCCGCTCGACACGGGGGGCGCTGGCAGTCCCGAGGCCGACGCCGACTGGGCGGTGATGGTGGCGCGCCGGCGCGAGATCGAGGATGCGCCGGACATCGACCCGGGCCTGCGCGAATCGCTGATCGCCGAATGGCAGGAGCAGGCGGCGGCCATGCGACCGGCCGACGCGTCGGCAAAGGCCGGCGCGGACACGGCTCCGGCGCCGGTGGCCGCGCCACGGCGGCCGTGGTTGATGCCGCTGGCGGTGGTGACGGTCGCGCTGCTGGCCTACGCCACCGTGGCCAACCTCAGCGAGCCAGCCTTGCGGCTGACCGTAGCCGGCCTGAGCGGCCCTTCGGTGATGGCGCGCGAAGCCCCGCCGCGGCCCGGCGAGAACCACCCCGGCGGCAAGGGCTCGATCGAGGAGCGCATCGCCGCGCTGGAGAAAAAGCTGCAGGAGAACCCCGACAACCTCGAGGGCTGGGTCATCCTGGCGCGCTCGCGCGGTCTGCAGCGCGACTACGCCGCGGCGGTCAAGGCGCTGGAACAGGCACTGCGGCTGGAGCCGGGCCACCCCGACCTGCTCGCCGACCTCGCCGACGCGGTGGCCATGGCGCAAGGCGAGAAGATGGCCGGCCGACCGGTCGAACTCGTCGCGCAGGCGCTCAAGGCCGACCCCAGGCACCAGAAATCGCTGGCTTTGGCGGCCACGGCGGCGATGCAGGCCGGGGACCGCGCCAGCGCGATCAAGCTCTGGAAGACGCTGCGAAGCCAGTTCCAACCCGGCGACCCAGACTACGCACAGATCGGCAACATCCTCGCGCAGCTTGGCGA
>VEQZ01000043.1 GCA_018882975.1 Rhodocyclaceae bacterium
AGATCTATCCGCCCCGCTGCGCTATGTGCTCGCGCAACACTGCGGCACCGGGTGCCAGCATGTGGACATTGGGCAAACCCGCCCCGTGGGCCGCCTGTTCAATGCGGGGATGGGTCACCCACACGCGCACGGCAGACGGCATACATGCCAGCACGGCGGGCGCCAGCACAGCGGCGGCTTCTGAACTGGTGAGATAAAACCACACCTCGCCTTGAAGGCTATGGGCCCGCAAACGCTCAATCTGCCGGGCGCCGACCGCCCCGGCAGCGCCGGCCGCCCGTTGCCGCACGCGCGGGTGCGCGTCGATGCACGCGGCGAGCTGATGGTTGCCGGCGCCCTCGCGCTCGGCTACATCGGCCAGGCACCGGCCGCCGGCGAGGAGCTGGCCACCGGCGACATCGGCCACATCGACGCGGAAGGCTTCGTCTGGGTGCGCGGCCGCCGCGACAACCTGATCATCACCGGGCTCGGTCGCAACGTCTCGCCGGAATGGGTGGAGTCGTGCCTGCGCGAATCGCCCTGCATCGCGCAGGCTGTCGTGCTGCCCGACGGCACCGGCGCGCTGCAGGCGGTGGTGTGGCCCGCGGCGGACGCCAGCGACGACGACCTCGACCGCGCCGTGGCCCGCGCCAACCGGCAGCTCCCCGACTATGCCCGCGTCGGCCGCTGCTTGCGTGCCCGACGCCCGCTCGATGCCGCCAACGGCCTCGCGACGCCCGGCGGCAAGCCGCTGCGCGGTGCCATCGCCACTGCGCACGCCGGGCCCGCCGACGCGCCCAAGCCGACTCCCCATCAACAGACCCCCGCATGAGGCCGCCCGCATGACCCCCTACCAGACTCTGGTCGCAGCCACGGCTCAGGATCGCGAAGACCTGACGCGCATCCCGCTGATCGTCGATGCGCTGCAAGGCCAGATCGACCGCGAGCGCTACCTGCGCTTTCTCGGTCAGGCCTACCACCATGTCAGGCAGACAGTGCCCTTGCTGACGGCCTGCCGCGACCGCCTGCCGCCACACCTGGCGTGGATGAAGCCGGCTTTTGCCGAATACATCGAGGAGGAGCAGGGCCACGAGACGTGGATCCTCGATGACATCCGCGCCGCTGGCGGCGACGCCGAGGCGGTGCGCCAAAGCCTGCCCGACCATGCCGCGGAGGTCATGGTGGCCTACGCCTGGGACCAGATCCAGCGCGGCAACCCGGTCGGCTTTCTGGGCATGGTGTACGTGCTCGAGGGCACCAGCGTGGCGCTGGCCCTGCGCGCGGCCGACCAGATCCAGCGCGTCACCGGCCTGCCAGATGCCGCCTTCACCTACCTGCGCAGCCACGGCACACTGGATGTGGAGCACACCGACCACTTCTCCACGCTGGTCGACGGGCTCGACGGCGAGCCGGACGTCGCCGCGCTGGTCCACGCGGCAAAGCGCTTCTTCCGCCTCTACGGCGACGTCTTCCGCGACATCCGCAGAGCAGCCACGGAGGCCGCATGACGCCCGCGCAAACCCGCATCGTGGTGATCGGCGCGGCCGGCGCCATCGGCCGCTGCTGCGTCGCCGCACTGGCCGTGCGCGGCGCCAGCCTGCTGCTGGTCGACCGCCCCGGCAGCGGGGTGGATGCGCTCGCCGCGCAGACCGCGGGCTCGACCGCGCTGGTGACCGACGCCACCAGCACCACGGGCCGCGCCGGGATCGTCGCGGCGGCCCGCGCGCTGGACGCCAACGCCTTGCTCTACGCCGCCGGCGTGCCGGTGTTCGGCCCCCTTGAGGCGCTCGACGAGGCACAACTGGAAACCTCGCTGCGGGTCAACCTGATGGGCCCCTTGCTGCTCACCCGCGACCTGCTGCCGGTGTTGTCGGCGCAACCCGAAGCGCACGTCATCTGGCTGGGCTCCACCCTCGGGCGCATCGGCATTCCCGGCTTTGCGGCCTACAGCGCCGGCAAGTTCGGCCTGCGCGGCGCCGCCGAGGCATTGCGCAGGGAGTGGGGCGACGGGCCGGTGCGCATCCACCACATCGCGCCACGCGCGGTGCGCACCGCCTTCAACGCCGGCCCGGTCGAAACCTACAACCAGGCCACCGGCACCGCCAGCGACCCGCCCGAGGTGGTGGCCGAGGCCGTCTGCGCGGCATTGGCCGAACCCTCCGGCGAGCGTTTCCTCGGCTCGCCGGAGCGCTTCGCCGCCCCGCTCAACGGCTTCGCCCCCGGCCTGCTCGATGGCGCTTTCGTCAAACACCGCAAAGCCTTGCGTGCACTCGGCCGGGCTGACCCGCCGGCCGCGGGCAGCGCGCCACAGCCCCTCGCGGGCACCCCCGCAACCTCGAACCGGAAAGGAGATCCGACATGATCACACTCACCCGCAAGCGCATCACCACTCTGCTGCTAGCATTCTCGCTGGGTTTGGGCGCCACTGGCAGCAGCCTTGCCGACGACATCGACCCGGCAGTGGCCGAGGTGCAGCACCGCTGGGAAGTCATCCAGTACCAGACCGCCGCCAAGGACAAGCGCGCCGGTTTCGAGGCGCTCGCCGAACAGGCTTCGGGGCTCGCCATGGCCAAGCCGGAGCGGCCGGACGCGCTGATCTGGGAAGGCATCGTGCTCAGCTCGCTGGCTGGGGAGAAGCAAGGCCTCGACAAGCTCTCGGCGCTGGGCCTGATCAAGCGTGCGCGCGAGCGCTACGAAACCGCGATCCGCATCGATCCCAGCGCGCTCAACGGTTCGGCGTTCAACAGCCTCGCCGTGCTGTTCGCCAAGGCGCCGGGCTGGCCGCTGAGCTTCGGCGACAAAGCCAAGGCCGAGGAGAATTTCCTCGCGGCGCTGCAGCGCAACCCCAACGGCATCGACACCAACTATTTCTATGGCGAGTTTCTGCTCGACCAGGGCAAGGCAGCCCGCGCCATCGAGCATCTGGAGAAGGCGCTCAACGCACCGCCGCGGCCTGGCCGCCAGATCGCCGACGAGGGTCGCCGCAGGGAAGTGGCCGCGCTGCTTGAGAAGGCCAAGGCCAAGATCAAGTAGGCTCGAGCATCAGCGCGGGGGCGTCGCCACCACCAGCGCGGTCTGCGGCTCGAGTTCCACCGTAAGGCCGCCGCCCGGGGTCGCCCGGTAATGCACCGCCAGCCGGTGCAGCCGGGCGATCTGGCCGACGATGGCAAGGCCGAGCCCGGTGCCCGGCGTGGTGTCACCTTCCACCCGGAAGAAACGCTCGCCAAGGTGCGCCAAGGCCTCCGGCGCCACGCCGCTGCCGTGGTCGATCACCGCCAGCCCGGCCGGCCGCAGGTCCAGCACCACCTCGCTGGCGCGCGGCGAATGGCGGATCGCGTTGTCCACCAGATTGCGCAGGAGGATCTGCATCAAGTCGGCGTCGCCGGCCAATGGCCAGGCCGACCCGGTGCCAGCCGTCGGCCAGTTGCAGACCAGCTCGACAGCGCGGTTCTGCGCCTGCGGCAGGCACTCGGAGGTGACCTGCGCCACCAGCGTCGGCCAGTCGATCGCAACCGGCGTGCTGATCGCGGTGCGGTCCTCGGCGCGTGAGAGTTCCAGCAGCTGCGAGGTCAGCCGGCTCATCCGCTCGATACCCTCACCCAGCGTGTCGAGGTCTGCCGGCACAATCGAGGGCCTTTTGCGCAGACGGTCCCACTGCAGACGCAAGGCGGCGATCGGCGTTCGCAACTCGTGCGCGGCGCAGTCAGTGAAGCGCCGCTCGCGCTGGCGCAACCCGGCGATGCGGCCGAGCAGGGCGTTGCCGGCCATCATCAGCGGGCGCAGTTCCTCCGGCACCGCTTCGCTCGGCAAGGGGCGCAGGTCGTCCGCGCGCCGTGCCGACATCTCGGCTGTGATGGCCTGGATCGGCCGCAGCGAGCGCCGGATCACCGAAGCGTTCGCCAGCAGCAACAGGGGCAACGCAAGCAGCCACGGGATGAGTGGCGTCGCGCTGGCGTCGAGCATCAGCTCGTTGCGCTCGGCGAGCCGCTGCCCGACCGTAACCTGCCAGCCGCTCGGTGCGTCGTACAGGGTGTAGAGCCGCCATGGCTCGGCACCGAACTCGGCCTCGTAGAAACCGTTGCGAGCCGGCGTGCGCGGAAACATCCGGCCCCCGCGGTCGGCGATGCGCACGCGTCCAGCGCGGTCCCAGACCGCGATCATCTCGTCCTCCAATTGCGCACGACCGAGCAACGAGGGGGCGGGCATCGGCGGCAGCGCATGCGGATGATCGTCCATCTCCTCCACCGGCAGGGAGGCCATCATCACCCGCGCCATGGTCACCTGACGGGTGTCGAACAACTCATCGACCTCGAGCCGCGCGAGAAAGGCGCTCGCCACGCCGGAGACCAGCCAGACCGCCGGTAGCCCGAGCAGCAGAACCCGCCGCAGGCGGCGCTCGATGCCGTCCTGGCGGCTCACCATCAGGACAAGGTCTCCACCGGACCGATGGTGTAACCGACCCCGCGCAAGGTCTTGACCACGCCCGGGTCGATCTTGCGCCGCAATTGGTGCACGTAGACTTCGACGGTGTTGCTGCCGACATCGCTCGACCAGTCGTAGAGGCTTTCCTCGATGCGCGAGCGCGACAAAACCTGGCCGGGATGGCTGAGCAGAAGCTCGAGCAGACTGAACTCCCGGCTACTCAACTCCACCGGCTGGCTGCGCCAGGTCACCTGGCGTGACGCCGGGTCGAGCGTCAGCGCACCGTGCGTCCACACCGGCTGCGGGCGGCCGCGGGCGCGGCGCACCACCGCACGCACACGGGCGACCAGTTCCTGCAGCGCAACCGGCTTGACGATGTAGTCGTCGGCACCGGAATCGAGACCGGCGAGGCGGTCGTCGAGGGCGTCGCGAGCTGTGAGCAGCAGGACCGGCGTATCGGCGCAGCGTGCGCGCCACTCGCGCAGCAGCGCCACACCATCGCCATCGGGCAACCCGCGGTCCAGTACCACGGCGTCAAACGTGGTGGTCGAGGCCGCTGCGCGCGCAGCGGACAGCGTCGCGAAGCGGTCCACAGCGAAGCCTTCCTCGCGCAGGCCCTCGGTCAGGGCACTGGCGAGCGGGTCATCGTCCTCGATCAGGAGCAGTCGCAAAAGGTGTTTGCGCCCAAGGCATCAGGCTGGCAGCTTACTCCACCCGGCACCCGCTCAGCAGGCGAGGTCGCAGTCGCGGTCTTCCGGCGCAAGCCTCGCCAGCAGCGCCTCCGATTCACTGCCGCGTCCGGCCTTGGCCAGCGCGCTGCCCAAGGCGCGGATCACATTGGCATCGTTCGGCGCCATTTCCAGCGCCTTCTGCAGGGCGGTCAGCGCCGGCTCGGTCTTGCCGCTGCGCAAGAGCGCCTGCCCGTGGCTGAGCCAAGCGTCGAAATTGGCCGGCTCGGCATCGACCCAGGCCACTGTGTGCACCAGGGCGCCGGACCAGTTGCCAGCCTCGGCGAGGCGCTGCATCTGCAGAAAAGGCGGTTGCTCGGGGACCGGGAGTTCCCACAGCGCCTGACCCGGAAGCGTGGCCAAGGGCTCGGCCGGCTTGCGGCGCAAATCGTCAAGCCAGTCGGCCGGCATGGCGTAGTAGTAGCCCGAGTGACCGGCGGACAGGAAGGTGGTGATGCCAACCAGCGCGCCATCGCTGTCGAACAGCCCGCCGCCGCTCGCACCAAGCCCGAAGCCGGCCGAGGTCTCGATGACGTGGCTGGTCTGATAGGGATGCAGGGCACTCACCCGGCCCTCGGTGAAGAAAGCTTCGACGCCGCCTGGGTAGCCGTAGAAGAACACGCTGTCACCCGTGCCGAGGCGGGCGGTCGGGCGCACCGGCACCGGCGTGAAGGGCATCTCGTCGGTGATGAGAAGACAGAGGTCGCGGTGCACATCGGCCTTCTGCGAATAGACGTTGTAGCGCAGCGCGCCCTTGAGCACGACCGCCTGCTCGCTGTTGCGAGTCACATGGCAATTGGTGAGCACCTCGTTGCGGCCGACCACCACGCCGCTGCCCGAGTAGCTCTTGTTGCCCGGCGCGCTGGCCGAGACCTTGAGCACCGACACCGACAGGCGGGTAATGAAACCGGCGTCGAAGTCGGCGGCGGCAGCGGGCGCCATGGCACCGGCGGAGGCAAGAAACATGGCAAAGCCGACTAAAAGAACGCGGCGCATGGTGCAGTTCCGGAGTGTGCGGGATGCCGGTCAGGCAGACGCCGGCGTGGAAAGTTCAGCCCGACTCCGGTGCACGCGACGCGCGCACGACGCCAGCGCACGCGGCCGTGCCCGGCATGGGGTCGGCGGCGGTGAGGGGTAGGGGCTGCGCGGGCAGATGCGCGGATCGAAGCGGCAGCACCCACGCGGCACCAATATGGTGCGCCGCAGCGCAAATGGCGAAATCGGCCTGCCGTTTCGGCTCTCCAAAACCGCATCCAATGGGCTTGATGCCAACGGAGGACCATGTTGCGCCGCGTCAAGGTTTGGCCTAGACTGGGTTGGTCGTCTGATTCCTCCTCCTTCAGCGACTTTTTGGGCCCCGTGTGGGCCCTTTTTTTGGGCGGGCTTTTTCGGCGCCGGGGACTGCGCCGCCCTAAAAGCGTCGCGGCTCCTGTGCTTCAATAGCGGAGGTCCGCGCAGACTGCGCCGAACCCCAGCCCGCCGTGCCTGACCGCGCACGGCTCCGACACGGAGAACCGATGAGCCGCACCATCCACTGCGCCAAGCTCGGCCGCGATGCCGAGGGACTCGATTTCCCGCCCTACCCCGGCGACCTTGGCAAACGCATTTTCGAGCAGGTCTCAAAGGAAGCGTGGCAGGCGTGGCTCAAACACCAGACCATGCTGGTCAACGAGAACCGCCTCAGCCTGGCCGATCCGCGGGCGCGCAAATATTTGGCGGAGCAGATGGAAAATCATTTCTTCGGCAGCGGCGCCGACGCGGTCGAGGGTTTCGTCCCACCCAAGGCCTGAGGCTCGGGTGCGCCCGGCCATGGAACTCCGCCCGCCGCCCACGCCCGTCGACTTGAAGCGCAACCCGCCCCACGCCGGCATTCATTACGACCACAGCCAGTTCCTCAACCGGGAACTGGGTCTGCTGGCGTTCAACCGGCGCGTGCAGGAAAAAGCCGAGAACCCTGAGACGCCACTTCTCGAACGGCTGCGCTACCTGTGCATCACCACCAGCAACCTCGACGAGTTCTTCGAGGTGCGCATCGGCTCACTGAAGAATCAGATCGAGGAGCGCAAGTCGCACCCGGGCCCCGACGGCATGAGCCCCGGCGAGACGCTGCAGCGCGTCGCGCGCGAGGCACACGAACTGGTGGAGCGGCAGTACCGGTTGTTCAACGAGACGCTGATCCCGGCGCTGGCGGCCGAGGACATCGTGTTCCTGCGCCGCGCGCTTTGGAACGAGGCGCAGAATGCTTGGGTGGCTGGTTTCTTCGAGCGCGAGGTGGCGCCGGTGCTGACGCCGATCGTGCTCGACCCGGCGCACCCGTTCCCGCGCCTGCTTAACAAGAGCCTCAACTTCGCGGTCACCCTGCAGGGCACCGACGCCTTTGGACGCAAGCCGACGCTCGCCATCGTGCAGGCGCCGCGCGTGCTGGCACGGGTGATCCGCCTGCCGGATGCGGTCGGTGGGCACCGCGACAGCTTCGTCTTCCTCTCCTCGATCATCCACGCCCACGTGGCCGACCTGTTCCCGGGCATGGAGATTGGCGGCTGCTACCAGTTCCGCGTCACCCGAAATGCCGAGTTGCAGTTCGAGGAGGACGAGGTCGCCAACCTGCGCACCGCACTGCAGGGCGGTCTGCCGCAGCGGCGCTTCGCCGACGCGGTGCGGCTGGAGGTGGTGGACACCTGCCCAGCCGACGTCAGCGATTTCCTGCTCAGGCAGTTCGGGCTCGAGCGCAGCGACCTCTACCAGGTCGACGGGCCGGTCAACCTGGTGCGGCTGATGCAGGTACCGGACATGGTCGAGCGGCCCGACCTCAAGTTCCCGCCCTTCAGCCCGGGCTTGCCCAAAGTGCTGCGCAAAAGCCCGGACCTGTTTGCGACCATCCGCCAGCAGGACGTGTTGCTGCACCACCCGTTCCAGAGCTTCCAGCCGGTGATCGATTTCATCAGTCAGGCGGCGTCCGACCCCGACGTGGTCGCGATCAAGCAGACGGTCTACCGCACCGGCCACGATTCGGCGCTGATGGAAGCGCTGCTCACCGCGGCGCAGCGCGGCAAGGAAGTGACGGTGGTGGTGGAGTTGATGGCGCGCTTCGACGAGGAGACCAACATCAACTGGGCGCAGCGCTTTGAAGACGCCGGGGCGCACGTGGTCTACGGCGTGTTCGGCTTCAAGACGCACGCCAAGATGGCGCTGGTGATCCGCCGCGAACAGGGCGGTCTGCGGCGCTACGCGCATCTGGGCACCGGCAACTACCACGCCCGTACCGCCAAGCTCTACACCGACTTCGGCCTGTTCACCGGCGACCCGGCGCTGACCCGCGATGTCGCCGGCATCTTCGGCCAACTCACCGGCACCGGGCGGCCGGCGCCCAACCAGCTGATCTGGCAGGCGCCGTTCGACCTGCACAGCCATGTGGTGCGCGCCATCGACCGCGAGGCCGAGCACGCCCGCGCCGGTCGGCCGGCGCACATCATTGCCAAGATGAATGCGCTGCTCGAGCCGGAGGCGATCGAGGCGCTGTACCGTGCGAGCCAGGCCGGGGTGCGCATCGACCTCATCGTGCGCGGTGTCTGCGCGCTGCGGCCGGACGTGCCGGGACTCTCGGAGAACATCCGCGTGCGCTCGGTGATCGGCCGCTTTCTCGAACACAGCCGCATTTTCTATTTCCGCAACGACCGCGATCCCGACCTGTACCTGTCCTCGGCCGACTGGATGGACCGCAACTTCCACCGCCGCGTCGAGGTGTGTTTCCCGGTGCGCGACCGGCGCCTCAAGGAGCGCGTGCTGCGCGAGGGCATCCGCCCCTACCTCAACGACAACACGCAGGCCTGGCTGATGGACGCCGACGGCAATTACCGTCTGCGCCAGCCACGCCGCGGCGCACGGCGCATCGTCGCACAGCACGACCTGCTGCAAACACTGGCCGAGGCGGATGGCGGCGGCGCGTAATGGCAATTGCCAATTGATGTGTCATTTTTCGGTCACTGCCAAACAAAGTATTTGACGTAAGGTTCGCGCTCGTTGCACCAAACTCGTGCAGGAGCAATGGAGACCGAACTCAAGCTGGCCATGTCCCCCGAAGGCCTGCGCAGGCTGATGCGCAGCCGGCTGTGGGCGGCGTGGCGCACCAGCGACGTTCGCCAGCAACTCCGCACCCTGTATTTCGACACGCCCGACGGCGCCCTGGCTCGCGCCGGCATCGCGCTGCGCGTGCGCCGCGCCGGACGTGACTGGATCCAGACGGTCAAAGGCGGGGGTGGCGCAGTGGGTGGCCTGCACCGGCGCGAAGAGGTCGAGGCGCGTGTCGGCGGGCCGCGGCCGGAGCTGGCCAAGGTGCCGGCCAGCCTGTTGCGCGGCGCGCTGGGTCGGGCGGACGTGCGCGAGCGGCTCGGGGTGGTGTTCGAGACGCGCTTCGACCGGCTGGCGCGGACTTTGCACGCGGACGGGGGCGCCGTGATCGAGGTCGCCTTCGACCGCGGCAGCGTGTTGGCCGCAGGCGGCGAGACGCCGATCTGCGAAATCGAGCTCGAGCTCAAGGCCGGTCACACGACCGACCTCCTCGACCTGGCGCGGGCGGTGGTGCAGGCCGGCGGCTGGCTCGACGACACCAGCAAGGCCGCGCGCGGCTACCGGCTGGCATGGCCCGACATCGCGCCGCCGCCGGCCCCGGCGACGGCCGCGCCGCCGCCAGCCGCCGAGGTGAGCGAATGGCACACGCTGATCACCTCCGCCGTGGCCACCGGCATCGGCCACCTGCATGGCAATGCGGCGGGTGTGCGCGACGACCACCCCGACCCCGAGTACATCCACCAGATGCGGGTGGCCTTGCGCCGGCTGCGCACGCTCCTCTCGATCGCGCGCCGGCGTTCCGACCACCCGCTGACCGGCCATCTGCTGGCCGAGACGCGTTGGCTGGGCAGCGTCCTCGGGCCGGCGCGCGATTGGGATGTGCTGCTCGACGAGACCTTGCCGGCGCACCTTGCCGCACATGGGGCGCCGCCGGGCTGGGTGCGCCTGCTTGCCGACGTCGCGGTGGCGCGCCGTGCCGCGCGGGCGGTGGCGGCACAAGCGGTGGCCTCGCCGCGCTACGGAGAACTGGTGCTCGATCTGCTGGCGTGGCTGGAACTGCCGGCGCCGGCAGGCCGCAAGCGTGCCGCAGCGGTAGCCCGGGAGCAGCTTGAGCGGCGCCACCGCAACGTGCTGCGGCTGGGCCAGCCGGAGGCGCTGGTCGATGACGACGCGCGGCACCGCCTGCGGCTCGCCTGCAAAAAGCTGCGCTACACCGCCGAGTCGCTGGCACCGGCCTTCGCACCGGATGCCGCAGACCGCTACATCGGCGCGCTGTCGCAACTGCAGAAGTCGCTTGGCAGCCTCAACGACGCGGCTGTGGCGGCGCTGCGCCTCGACAGCCTGCCGGCAGGTCGTGCGGTGTGCGCCCGCGAGGCGGTCAAGCGCCACCTCGAGCAGATCGCGGCCACCCGCCTCCAGTCGCTGGCCGGACAATGGCGCACCTTTTGTGCGATCAATCCGTTCTGGGACAAATGAGATGGAGCTGATCCTCTGGCGCCACGCCGAGGCGGAATACGGCATCCCGGACCTCGAGCGCGCGCTCACATCCCACGGCGAGCAACAGGCCAAGGCGATGGCGCGGTGGCTGCGCGACCGTCTGCCGGACGGCACTCGCGTCGTCGCCAGCCCGGCACGGCGCACGCAGCAGACTGCCACGGCGCTGCACCGTCGCTTCGAGACGCTGGAAGCGCTGGCGCCCGGGGCCAGCGCCCGGCAGGTGCTGGAAGCCTGCGGCTGGGCGCCGACCGGCCCCGGCAGCGTGCTGGTGGTCGGTCATCAGCCCACCTTGGGCGAGGTGGCCGGGCTGCTGCTGGGTATGCGCGGCGGGGTGCCAGTGCGCAAAGGCGCGATCTGGTGGTTGACCGGCCGCGCCCGCGAGGGCAGCCCGGTGGTGCTCACCGCCTGCCTGTCGCCGGCGCTGCTGGCCGACTGACGCGCCGCCGACGGACCCGCGCCGCCCCGATCCCGCTTACGCGCGCCGGCGCTCGCCCTCGACGGCCTCGAAGCGCAATTCGCAACCGACCATCTGCCACTGCCGCACCTCGTCGGCCAGCGCGGCCTGAGTGAGCGGGTGCGTCTCCAGCCAGGCGGCGTCCAGCGCCACGCGGATGTGGCCGGGTTCGCAGGCGAGCAAACGCAGCGGCGGCGCATCGCCGAGCGCGTGCCGCGAGCGGTGCAGCAGGGCCGCCAACCGCAGGGCGGCGATCTGCGCCTTGCGCACCGGGTGGCGCAGGGTGGGCGCCACCTTGCCGAGCTTGCCGCGGTGGCCGAGCACCAGATTGGCCAGTGCCTCCTGCTCGGCGCGCGAGAAGCCGGGCATGTCGGCGTTGCGCAGGATATAGGCGGAATGCTTGTGGTAGCCGGAGTGCTCCACCGAGAGGCCGAGTTCATGCAGGTCGGCGGCCCATTTGAGCTGCTGCCGCGCCGCCTCGTCGCCGGCATCGACGTCGCAAATCACCGCCAGCGCGGTCTGCGCCACAGCGGCGGCCTGCGCTACGTCGACCTGGTAGCGGCGCTGGAACTGCGTCACGGTGACACCGCGCAGATCCTTTTCGCCCAGCCGCCCGAGCATGTCGTAGAGGATGCCCTGACGCATCGCGCCCTCGGCCGGCACCATGCGCTCGATGCCGAAGGCCTCGAACACCGAGCACATGATGGCAAGGCCGGCGGCCAGCACCTGCATGCGATCGGTGCGCACCTGCGGGTAGTCGCGCGGGTCGAAGCCGCCGCTGCGGATGCCGCGCCGGATCAGGCTCTCGAGGCCTTCGCGGGTGATCACTCCCTCATCCAGACCACTCGATTCACCGACGATCTGCGACAAGCCCCGCGCCGAGCCCGACGACCCGACCGCCTGCGCCCAGTCCGGCTGGCGGAACTCATGCGCCACCACTTCGAGCTCGGTGAGCGCGGCCAGACGCGCGCTCTGCATCGCCTCGGCAGTGACCACGCCATCGGGAAAGTAGCGCAGCGTGTAGCTGACACAGCCCATGTACAGGCTTTCCAGCCGGATCGGCCGGTAGGATTGGCCGATGATGCACTCGGTCGAGCCGCCGCCGATGTCGACCACCAGACGCCGCGCGCGCGAGGGCGGCAGACTGTGGGCCACGCCAAGGTAGATCAGGCGGGCCTCTTCACGCCCCGCCACCACCTCGATGGGGAATCCGAGCGCCGCCTCGGCCGCCGGCAGGAAGGCATCGATGTTCTTGGCGATGCGAAAGGTGTTGGTGCCGACTGCCCGTACATCATCCGGCGCCAGCCCCCGCAGGCGCTGGCCAAAGCGCGCCAAGCAGTCGAGCGCGCGTTGCTGCGACTCGGCGCTGAGGATCTTGTCGGCACTGAGCCCGGCGCCAAGCCGCACCGGCTCGCGCAGCGCATCGAGCGGAAAGATCTGGCCGTCGACGACGCGCGCCACCTGCAGGTGGAAGCTGTTCGACCCAAGGTCGACCGAGGCAAGCGTCCTCGACAGGTTCAGTGCATGCATGTCTGGCGGCTGGGGCAGCAGGCGGCGTCGGGATACGGGGCGGCAGCACCGGGCCAAGAGGCCCGGCTCGGCGCTGAGTGTACCGTCGGCTGCGCCCGAATCGCCGCGTGGTTCAGCCGCCGGTGCTCACCTTGACCAGTGTCTCCGGCGTTACGTGACGCACGTCGCGCCCCTGCACCATGTACACCACGTACTCGGTCATGTTGGTGGCGTGGTCGCCGATGCGCTCGATGGCCTTGGCGACGAACAGGATGTCGAGCGCCGCCGAGATGTTGCGCGGGTTCTCCATCATGTGGGTGATGAGTTGCCGCGTCACCCCGTCGAATTCCTGGTCTACCGCCTTGTCGGCCGCGGCCACCACCGGTGCCACGCTGGGGTCGAGTCGCGCATACGAGTCCAGCGCCTGCCGCAGCATGACCATGACCTTGTCGAGCATCGAACGCAGTTCGCCAAAGCGGGTCACCTGCAAGCCGTCCTGCAACGCGATGGCGTGCGCCTTGCGGGCGATCTTCTCGGCCTTGTCGCCGATGCGCTCGAGGTCGGTGATGGACTTGATGGTCGCCATCACCAGGCGCAGGTCGTTGGCGACCGGCTGGCGGGTGGCGATCAGGTGGGTGCACAGCTCGTCGATCTCCACCTCGAGGGCGTTGATCTGGTAATCGCTGTTCATCACCGTCTCGAACTCGCCGATGTGGTTGCTGGCGAGCGCAATCGCGAGTCGGCTCAGCTGGGCTTCGACCAAGCCGCCCATGTGCGAGACGCGGCCACGCATGGCCTCGAGTTCGGCGTCGTACTTGCTGCTGATGTGCTGGTTCATGGTTGCTCCGGGGCGTACGGCAGGCAGGGCCGCGGGGGTACGCGCTCGCCAAATCGCCAGTGTATGGCGCCAATGTGACAGAAATCCTTCATTTTCGGCGCGGCCCGGCGGGCCCGGGTTGGCGTCGGCATGCCCACCTCGCCTCAGGCGCGCGGCTCGACGCGGCGCACGCCATTGCGCCCGCCGATCAGGGCGACATCGGCAGGGCGTCGCGCGAACAGCCCGACGGTGACCACGCCGGCGATCTGGTTGATTTCGCGCTCCAGCTCGATCGGGTTGAGGATCTCCAGCCCATGCACGTCGAGGATGCTGTTGCCGTTGTCGGTGGCAAAACCAATGCGAAGGTCCGGCGCGCCGCCCAGCGCGACCAGTTGCCGCGCCACGTAGGAGCGCGCCATCGGGATGACCTCGACCGGCAGCGGAAAGCGGCCGAGGATGTCGACGCACTTGCTCTCGTCGGCGATGCAGACGAACTGCCGCGCCACTGCCGCACCGATCTTCTCGCGCGTCAGCGCACCGCCGCCACCCTTGATCAGGTGCAGGTCGGGGCTGATCTCGTCGGCGCCGTCGACGTACAGCGGCAGTTCGTTGACCGAGTTGAGGTCGAGCACCTCGATGCCGGCTTTCTTGAGGCGCTGGGCGGTGGCTTCGGAGCTGGCCACGGCGCCGGCGATCTGGTTGCGCAGGTCCGCGAGGAAGTCGATGAAGAAGTTGGCGGTGGAACCGGTTCCGACACCAATCACTGCGCCGCGCGGCACATAGGCCAGCGCGGCTTCGGCCACCGCGCGTTTGGCGGCGTCGTTGGAGGACTTGAAGAGATTCACGCATCGAGGATAGCCCAAACCCCGCGCCCGACGCGGCCTGCCGGCATGCGCTCTGATAACCTTGCCGGCCTTGAGCCACCGTCTGACGGGCCTCGCCTGCCAGCATCTGCCCGTGTCCGCCTCGCCCCTGACCACACTCGGCGCCACCGACTACCTGCAGCGCATCCGTGCTGCGCGGGTCTACGACGTCGCCGTGCGCACCGACCTCGGTTTTGCGCCCGCGCTCTCCGAGCGCCTCGGCAACCGCGTGTTCTTCAAGCGCGAAGACCAGCAGCCGGTGTTCAGCTTCAAGTTGCGCGGCGCCTACAACCGCATCGCGCACCTGACGCCAGAACAATTGGCCAAGGGCGTCATCTGCGCTTCGGCGGGCAACCACGCGCAGGGCGTGGCGCTGTCAGCGGCCAAGATCGGCTGCCGCGCGGTCATCGTCATGCCGGTCACTACCCCCGCCATCAAGGTCGATGCGGTACGGCGACGCGGCGGCGAAGTGGTGCTGCACGGCATGAGCTACGACGAGGCCTATGCCCACGCCCGCGAGCTCGAGCAGACGCAGGGCATGACTTTCGTTCATCCCTTCGACGACATGGATGTGATCGCCGGGCAGGGGACGATCGGTGTGGAGATCCTCGAGCAGCACGCGGGACCGATCGATGCAGTGTTCTGTTGCGTCGGCGGCGGCGGCTTGCTGGCCGGCGTGGCAGCGGCGATCAAGGCGCTGCGGCCGGAGATCAAGGTGTTCGGCGTTGAGGCCACCGATGCCGATGCCATGGCGCAGTCGCTCGCCGCCGGCCACCGCGTCGAATTGGCGCAGGTCGGGCTGTTCGCCGATGGCGCGGCGGTCAAGGTGGTCGGCGAGGAGACCTTCCGCCTGTGCAAGGACCTCTGCGACGGCATCGTGCGCGTCGACAACGACGCCATCTGCGCCGCCATCAAGGACGTGTTCGAGGACACGCGCAGCATCCTCGAGCCGGCCGGCGCGCTCGGCGTGGCCGGCGCCAAGGCCTGGCTGGCGCAGCAGGGCTGCTCCGGCAAGACGGTGGTCGCGATCGCCAGCGGCGCCAACATGAATTTCGACCGGCTGCGCTTCGTGGCGGAGCGCGCCGAGGTCGGCGAGCAGCGCGAGGCGGTGCTGGCGGTCACCATCCCCGAGCAGCCGGGCGCGTTCAAGGCCTTCTGCGCGCAGATCGGCAAGCGCAACATCACCGAGTTCAACTACCGCTACGCCGACCCGCGGGCAGCGCACATCTTCGTCGGCGTGGGCGTGGCCAACCGCGACGAGGGCCGCTCGCTGGTGGCAAGCCTCGCCGCGCACGGCCTGCCCACCCTCGACCTGACCGACGACGAGATGGCCAAGACCCACCTGCGCCACATGGTGGGCGGACGCGCCGATGCCGCCGACGAGATCCTCTACCGCTTCACCTTTCCGGAGCGGCCGGGCGCGCTGCTCAATTTCCTCACCCAAATGCCGCAGGGCTGGAACATCTCGCTGTTTCACTACCGCAACCACGGCGCCGACCACGGCCGCGTGCTGGTCGGCATTCAGGTGCCGGCGGGGGACAAGCCGCGCTTTCAGGGCTTTCTTGATGCCCTCGGCTACCCGTATGTGGAAGAGACGCAGAATCCGGCATACCGGCTGTTTCTGCGCTAATCGAGCCGCTGGTGAGAACCCGCGGCGGGCGACCCGCTCAGGTCAGAACCAGTGGTGGGCGGCCCGTTAAAGTCAAAACCGGTGGCGGGCGGCCCACTACCTCCGGTGGTAACTCTCCTCGCTCCCGCTCGCTGCGCTCGAAGGTCGCTGCGAAGAGCCTCCCCAGGGGGCCCGCCAGCCAAAGCCATTTGTGGGCCGGGCCTACCGGTGGTGGGGCTTCCTTGCAGATGGCTCCGCAGTCTGCTGCGAAAGCCCCACCACCGCTCTCCCGGCCAGCGAGGGTCATCGGGGCACGGCAACTTCTCGCTGGCGGCCCCCGTCGGGTGTCCTTTTCGAGCGACTTTTGAGAAGCGAGAGAAAGGACACCCGAGGTAGTGGGCCGCCTACGGACGGTTTTGGTCCCCGCGCCCCCAGCGCATTGCGCCTGATGCCTGTGACGTGTCAGGGGACTGAAAGACCGCGCCGATATACTCGCCGCATGTGTCCGGAGACCCACCGACCTTTCGACCGCGCGCTGAGGACATGCGCCGCGCTTGCGATAGCCATGGGCATGGCGCCAACGGTCAGCGCCGCCGACATCGTCCTCACCGACAAGCAGATCACCGCACTCGGCATCGCCACACAGGCGGCGACCGCCGGCAGCGACCGGAGCATCACCGCGCCGGCCGAGGTGGTGGTCGCGCCCGACCACATCGAAGTGCTGGCGGCGCCGGTGGCGGCGCGCGTCGAGTCGGTGGCAGCCGCGGTCGGCCAGAGCGTGCCGGCAGGCAAACCACTGGTGCGGCTGAACAGCGCGCAGTCGCTCGATTACGTGCGCGAAACGCAGACCGCCGAGGCCGCGCTCACCCTCGCGCGGCAGAACGCCGAGCGCGACCGCCAGTTGTTCGCCTCGGGGCTGATCGCCAAGTCGCGCGTGGACGCGACCGAATCGGCCCTGCTGCAGGCGCAGACACGCGCGCGGCAAGCCGGCCGTCAGCAGCAGTTGGCCGGCGTTCAGGGCGAGCAGCCGGTGCAATCGCTCGCCACCCGCAGCGGCGGCGTGGTGGTCGAAGTGATGGCCACGCCGGGCGCGCGGGTCGCCGCCGGCGACGCCCTGCTCAAGCTGGCGCGCTTGGATGCGCTCTGGCTCGACATTCGCCTGCCTGCGGCGCAAGCAGCCGGTGTGGCCATCGGCAGCGCGGTGGCGGTGAATGGCCGCAGTACACAAGCGAGCGTGACCGAAGTCGGGCGGGCGGTGGTCCCCGGCACGCAGTCGCTGCCGGTGCGGGCACGCGTGTCGGCCGGGGGTGAGGCGCTGCGCTTGGGCGAACTGGTCGAGGCGCGCATCGCCGTCGCCGCCTCGGGCGATGCGGTATCGGTGCCCGCACGCGCGGTCTGGCGCGAAAGCGGCGCGACCCGCGTCTTCGTCCGCAGCGCACCCGGCCGTTTCCGCGCTGTCGATGTGCGTGTCGAGCACGACGACGGCAGCGCCGCCAGCGTGAGCGGCCTCCACGCCGGCGACGCGGTGGTGGTGCAGGGCATCGCCGCGCTCAAGTCGCTGCGCGGCGGCTGAGCGCACAACGCCCAGCGCCATGAGCTCCGCCGG